>CAZQJR010000053.1:0-28090 GCA_964592825.1 uncultured archaeon
TCCGCTGCTTCCACGGCAGCCGTTAGTCCAGAAATCCCACCACCGATAACCAAGATGTCTGCTTCCATAATAACCCTCCCTTAAGCATTTTGGGGTAATCTTGGGAATTTAAAAGCGTTTCCATTTAACCCGAGGCATCTCCGAATTTGAAACATTTATTTTTATATTAATTCTTTATAATATTAAACACAAAAATAAAGGAAAAATTTAGAGCTGCCAGTCGACGATCTGGATGTACGGAACCTTCTGGAGCTCCCACTCGCCGGTCTCCGGGTTCTTCCTGCCGACGACGAAGCACTTCCAGTTCTCGTCGTCGAGCTTCGGATAGTCGGTTCTGTAGTAGTAGCCGGGCCATCTCGTCTCCTGCCTGAAGAGCATGTGCTGGACGTGAGCTTCAGCGACGATGACTCTGTGCCACATCTCCCAGCATCTCATGAGCTCGTGGAGGTTCCTCGCAGCCAACTTCTCCATGTCCTCCTTGAGCATCTGCAACCTCTCGAGAGCGATCTTCAGCATCTTCTCGTTCGTCTTGTACCACATCGAAGCTCCGGCGGCGTACTCATCCATTATCTTCTGCAGCCTCCAGAGCGCCTGCTTCGGGAACAGGTAGTTCGGGTTCACGTCCTCTCTCGTCGAGGCGTTCTTGAACTGCTCGTACGTGACCATCGGCTGGAAGATCTTCTTCTTGAGCTCCTGAACCTTGGCGTCGTCAATCTCTGGGTTCGGGTTCTGCTCGACCACGTACCTTACGGCCTCCTTACCGGCGATCCTACCCTCGGTGAACGAACCGCTCGAGAACTTGTGCGGGTTCGCACCGCTGCAGTCACCGACCGCGAACAGTCCCTTTATGGTCGTCATCCTGTTGTACTGCAACGGGAACAGCTTCTTGTACTCCTCAGGCATCAGGTCATCGGGTCCGCAGACCCACAGACCGGCGCAGCCCGAGTGGGATCCCATCATGTACGGCTCGGCGGTCATGATCTCAGACGGAACCTTCTCGGGCTCGATGTTCAACGCGGCCCAGAGCAGCGCCTGTGAAACGGTCATGTCGAGGAAGTCCTCCCAAGCCTCGTTGATCAACTTCTTGAGATCCTTACCCTCCTCGCTGAGCTTCTTGATCGCCCACTCCGTCCTCATGAGTATCGGACCCCTACCCTCGGTGAGCTCTACGAGCATCTGGTGGTTCCTCAGCGGTGTCGGCGTTGGGACAGCGTCAGCGTACGGCTTGTACTCGGCGATGGTCTCCTTCTTCTCGATGTAAACCTCGTCATACGCGTTCGTGGCCACCGACTTGAACAGCAGGAACCAAGCACCGACGGGCCCGTATCCGTCCTTGAACCTCGCGGGTATGAACCTGTGCTCCATCTGGCACGTGTGCGCTCCGACCTCGATGGCCATCGCGTAACCGCTACCGGTGTTGAACACCGCGTACCAGATCCTACCCATTCCCTCTCCGGTGCTCCTCGGCCTAAAGAGCAACGTCGCACCACCGGTGGCGAGTATTACCGCCTTGGCCTTGAACACGTAGAACTTCGGCTCTCTAACGCTGAAACCTACCGCACCGGCAACCCTCTGCGGGTCGTTCTTGTCCATGAGCAGGTGCGTAATCATGACCCTCTCGAGTATGTTCTCCTCACCCAACGCCATCTTCGCAGCTTCGGCGATGATCGGCTTGTAGGACTCACCGTGGATCATGACCTGCCATCTTCCCTCTCTGACGTACTTGCCGTTCTCGTCCTTCCAAATCGGCAACCCCCACTTCTCGAAGAGGTGAACGGTTCCGTCGACGTGCCTCGCGTAGTCGGCGACGAGGTCCTCTCTCGCAATACCCATCATGTCGAGGGTAACGTACCTTACGTAATCCTCGATCGTGTTCGGCTTGTCACCCACCTGCTGAGCCCTGCCGGAGAGGCCGAGGTAGGTGTTTATAGCGGACAGACCCTGAGCGACCGCACCGCTCCTCTCAATTGCCGCCTTCTCAACAAGCGTCACTTTAAGCCCGGCCGCCTTGGCCCAGTACGCAGCCTCGTACGCGGCACCGCAGCCGGAGAAACCTCCACCGATGATCAATATGTCCGTCTCTATCGTAACGTCCTCAACGTCCTCGGGCTTGTAGGTCTCTATATTCTTATATACCTCTACCGCCATAACACAACACCCCCAAAATTAAGCCTTCTTCTTAACCTCAGGCAACTTGTCCATATCCAATATCTGAGGCTCGCCAGCGAGCAGGTTGTTCTTGAGGTTGTCCACGCTCGGCTCGGGGAAGCCCTCGAACGGCTGGATCGAACCCCAAGGCGTCGTCCTGATCGGGAACTTGAACCTCAATATCTTTCCGTTCCTGAACTTGATCGTCCACATTATGGCGTCGGTACCCCTCATGGGCGTACACTGCGCGCCCATGGGTACGAAGTCCACGTAACCCCTCATCTCGATGGCACCCTGCGGGCAGATCTTAACACAAGAGTAGCACTCCCAGCACATGTCGGGCTCCTGGTTGTACGCTTTGTTGAGCTCTTTGTCCAACACCATCAGGTCGTTGGGGCAGATGTACTGGCAAGCCGTCTTCTCCAAAGCCTTACAACCGTCACACTTATCCGGGTTTACATAGCTTGGCATTCACTTCACCTCCGACCGATCAAAATTTTTCGAATTCCAATTTCTTCAAACCCTACATCGCCTAAAAATTTAAAAAATTTACTATTTTTTTCGACTTTATCAACTATGACAATTACTCGATCTCGGGCGGCGGGATGTACTCGGACTCCTTCTTCGCGGCCTCCTGAATTTCAGGCAATCTCTCGAGGACTTTGTCTATCACATCGAGCGACTTCGCCTTGGCTATCTCCTCAAAGAGCGCCCTCTTGAATGCAACTGGCAGGTCCTCTATGAAACCTCTCGAGTCGATCCTCGCCCTGTCGAAGGCCTTGAGGATCTGTTCGCTCTTGTCCTCGGGCACCTCGACGACGAGCATCTTCAGCTGTCCGCCGAAGAGATCCTGAACCTTCTCCTCCAAAGGAGTCCCCTTTATCTGCGCCAGCCTGCTCTCATCCAAAATAATACCGATGTAGTGAACCATCACCCATCACCTCACGCCTTAGGAATTTCCATCGGAGCCAGATCGATCTCGAGCTCCTTGTTGAGGTTCTCGAGGTACTTGTTGTTAACGAACGGATAGCCGAAGACCTTCCACCACTTCACTATGGCCTTGTAGACCTCCGGCCTCATTATCACCTTAGGAGGCATTACTCCCTCAGCGACCATACCCCTCAGGAACGAACCGCTGAACTTCTGCTTCTTGTCCACGTGACCACAGTTCTCGCTGTATGCGATCTCTCCACAGACCGGGCAGTACCAGAACTCGGCCATGTTCTGCGGGATTATCTTGAGACCCTTGTCAACCTCATTCGGCGGTGCTTCGAATCCGAAGCTCGGGATTCCCTGGCTCCAGAGGATCTGGGTTGCGTACTTGTCGTAGTACTCACCGACCGCAGCGTGATCTCTGCCAAACATGTGGTGCGTGCATCCCATGTTCTGCCTGATTATTCCGTGGAGCAAGGATTCGATCGGGTTGCCGTATCTCATGTCCCAGAGCGTGAAAGTCACCATGTGCCTCGAAGGCTTGATGTATCCGTACTTGTTGACAGCCTCATGCCCCTCAAGTATCGCCTCGTTCGGGTAGTCACCCTTCCTCTTAGCACCGATTATGGCGTTAACCAAGATGCCGTGGCAAGGCTCGATGTCTCCGGTGTATGCGGCACACTTCATCAACATCTCGTGACCGGTGTGAGGTACGTTCCTCGTCTGGTGAGCGATGCACGTCCTCCACTTCTTGACGTGCTTTATGACTGCTCTGCACTCAGCCGGAGGCAGCCAGAACCTGTCGTAAGGCTCCCTGAACTTCGGCGGGTTTATGATCGTCCACTTCCCCGCTATTACGTTCGGGTTCATGCACCTGTAGATCATCCAACCCGGATGCTTCTCGTCGAACGGCTGCCTAACCACTTCGGGGTTGTTCTCGGGGGTTCCGAAAGTCCTCGTGGCAACGTCCTTCGGGTCGATCTTGTAGATCTCCTCGACATCCATCACCGCAAAAGGCTGACCCTTGAGCTTCAACAACAGCCTGTCGCCCTCCTTAACGTCCAAAGCCTTGAGATCCTCGTCGCTAACGTCGAGCAGAATCGGGTACGGGAATACCCAACCGCTCTCAAGCCTCCTCTCCTTCAGAACGCTCTCGAGCTCGTTCTGGGTCATCGAACCCTCTACCGGGCTGAAGAAACCGTAGCAGACGGAAACTATCTCTCTGTAAACGTGCCTTATGGGCACGCCGTTGGGATCCGTCGTGGCTTTGAGGTCGAACTCTATAGCCCCAGCGGCCATGCTCTCGGCGTAGTCCTTCTTCTCTATAACCCTATAAACCAACTCCCCACCATGCGGTGGCGGCATCTGCAATTTAGGCATGTTTCCACCTCCCAAACAACGCGTTCAATACCGTCATTAACGACAGCATATATAGGCTTTTCTATTTTTTCGATCCGTTAACCGTCTTAGCTCGACGAACCCATATAAACGTTTCGAAATAATTTTAAACAATAAATTGTAAGAAAACCTCTCTCGGAGGCGATGGGGAGAAACGGGAATATTATTTTAAAGCTTTCGGTTATCATCGATACGGTTCGAGCGGTAAAAATCTATAGGCGATAGTCAAACTACCCTGCACTGTCTGTACCTTCCCGTAAGTTCGTCAAATTCCAAACCGGAGTAAAACACCTCCTCGTCCACCTTGTATCCGTTCTTGGTTCTCTTAAGCAGTTCGGGAAAAACGAACCTCCAGCCGACCTTCGATATCCTCACGGCCAAAACGGCCTCCGCCCCGAAGATCCTCGAAAACTTCTCGAGCCTGTCGATGTCCTCCTTAGGGACGTACAGGGGCAGGGAGGAGCGCATCTTCACCTCTATAGCCAAGTAACGCTCCCCGTTTCCGGCCACGATGTCCGGGGAAGGATAGCTCATGGCACCGCTCGCGGGAACCCTGACGGCAGCGAATCCGGCCTTCCAGAGCATTCCGAGCAACTCCCTCTCGAACCTCGTTCCCTTGGCCTTCACGACCACCACCCTAAGGGACGACCATCGTCCCTATACCCTCCCTCGTGAAAAGCTCGAGCAGGATGGCGTGCTCCTTGGATCCGTCTATTATGTGCGCCCTCTCCACCCCTCCCCTCAAAGCCTTAAGCACCGCCTCGACCTTCGGAATCATCCCTCCCGACAGCCTTCCCTCCTCCAGCATGGCTTCGAGTTCCCTAACACCTATCTTCGAGATCAAAGAGCTTCTGTCGTTCAGATCTCTGAGTATTCCGGGAACGTCCGTCAGCATTATAAGCTTTTTAGCCTTCATCGCCGCCGCTATATTTCCGGCCACGATGTCCGCGTTGAGGTTGTAAGTGTTGCCCTCCAAATCCGTTGCGACGGGGGAGACCACGGGAATGTAACCGTGATCGATCAGGATCTTCAGTATTTCGGGATTCACGTACTCCGTCTCCCCGACATACCCCAAGTCTATGACGATCTCTCTGCCGTCCTTCTTCTTCTTTATAATTTTCTTCTTCGCAACTATCAGCAACCCGTCCTTCCCGCTGAGCCCAACCGCCCTTCCGCCGTACTTTATGAACGTCGTTACGATTTTTGAGTTTATCTTTCCGTCGAGAACCATCTCAACTATTTCCATCGTCTCCTTGTCCGTTACCCTCAAGCCATCGACGAACTTCGGCTTTATTCCAAGTTTCTCCATCTTTTCCGTTATCTCCGGCCCTCCGCCGTGAACGACTATCGGCTTAATACCCACGAAGTATAGGAGGAGGATGTCCTTTATCGTGCTTTCGAGTATCGACTCGTTAACCATGGCATGCCCACCGATCTTTATAACCATGCAAGAACCGTAGAACTCCTTTATGTAGGGCAAGGCTTCAACGAGAACCTTTACCTTCTCCATACCTCCAACGGGATCGCTTTTGTTTAAAAGTTTGATGAAGTCAAAAAACTAAAATATTCGTTCCCTAAAATAAGTCATGGATTATAGAGAATTGCTGAGAAAATCCGTCCATCTTTTAGGCTTATCCTACATCCCAGCCTACGAGATCTTGGGAAGGGGAGGAATGGTAATAGCCGTCGGAACGATCACGCTGTTCGCAATCATCTTAGAAGTTTTGAGGCATAGATTCGGGATTATCCCGGAGTTTTTGCTTAGAAACTACGAGAAAAAAGGCGTAGGGGCGTACGTATACTTCGGAATAGCGACCTTCATCATAACGGTCACACTACCGAAAAACGCTTGTTTCGTCGGAGTGGTCGTCGGCTCTCTGGGAGATGGTGTTTCCGGAATTTTAAAGCACGCCTTCAAGCTGAGCGGACTTTGGGCATCCTTGGGAATGCTAATCGCTTCGGTGTTTGGCATCTACATACTCGATCTGCTTTCAATTCGATCCCTTCTCGCGGTTATCGCGGGAGTGGCCGTGGAGAGGGTTGAGAGGATAGGAGGGTATCATATCAACGATAATCTTAGCGTTCCTCTCGTCTCCGCCTTCGCCCATCGAGCCTTAGAAATCGTTTTATGATGATGGTGTTACCTCTTTTCATGGATAGAGATTCCGCCCTAAATCTTCTCAAGCGGTTCGTCAAGAACGATAAGCTCGTCAAACATTGCATTGCGGTTGGAGCGATAATGAGGGAGCTCGCGAAGGAGCTCGGAGAGGATCCGGAGAGGTGGGAGGTGATCGGAATACTCCACGACATAGACTACGAGCTCGTAGGAGGGGATATGGAGAAGCACGGAATCGTGGGAGCGGAGATCCTGAGGGAGAACGGGGTGGATGAGGAGATATGCGAGGTGGTGAAGAGGCACAACCATCAAATCTTCGGGGATTACGAAAAACCGGTTGAGATAGCTCTGCAATCGGCGGATGCTGTTTCGGGTTTAATAATAGCGTGCGCCCTCGTTAAGGGCGGTAAGATAACGGAGGTAACGCCAAAGACCGTGAAGAAGAAGTTTAAGGAGAAGAGCTTCGCAGCTGGATGTGATAGGAACAGGATAAGGATGATAGAGAGGCTGGGTATAGACCTTCAAAGGCTGTACGAAATAGCCATAAGGGGTTTGGTGGATGTCAGGGACGAGCTCGGTCTTGAGTGAGTTGGAGGTAGCGGGAGTCGTACTGTTCGTAGCGTATTGGATCGCGGTCGAAGCGCTTAGGAGAAGGGGGAAGTTGGAAGAGTGGGGAATAACCGCCGTTGGGCCAATTCTGATGATAAGATCGACGAAAGGTTTGAAGTTGCTCGACGGTCTGGCGAAGCACAGGAGATTTTGGAAGACCGTCGCGACGTTGGGGATTCCCGCCGTGTTCGCGGGCATGGCGTTCATGTTCTCCCTCATCCTTTTCATGGACTACGTCATGTTCACTTCACCCCCCAAACCCTCAGCTTTGACGAATCCGAGGAACGCGCTCCTAATTCCCGGAATCAATCAGTTCATACCGCTCGTTTGGGGACTGATAGGTCTCGCGGTAACGCTCGTTGTTCACGAGCTAAGTCACGCGGTGCTTTGCAGGGTTGAGGGGGTTAAGGTAAAGTCGCTTGGAATAATACTCGCGCTCGTTCCCATAGGAGGTTTCGCCGAGCCCGATGAGAGCGAGCTAATGGATGAGAATAGGCTTAGGAGAATTCAAAGGATAAGGATATTTTCCGCGGGAGTCGTAAGCAACTTCATAGTCGCGGCCTTATCGTTCCTCGTATTCTTCTACCTGATCGGATTCCTACAACCCCACGTCGTTGTGGTCGTGTCGAAGGTCAAGGGGATAGAGAACGGTAGCGTCCTTTACGAGATAAACGGAATTCCGGTTTACACGGAGAAGGACGTCGAAAGGGCTTTGAGGGGAGGCTACGTTACGCTTAAAGTCGACGGAAAGGAGGTAAAGCTTAAGGAGATCGCCGGAGTGTACGTGGTCGGAGTAATAAAGGGTTATCCGGCGGAGAGGGTCGGAATCAGGAGGGGGGATGTGATAGTTGCAGTCAACGGAATAAAAACGTCCACCGTGGACAAGTTCGAGAGGGTGATGGGAAGAACGAAACCCAACGAAACCGTAACCGTGCTCGTTTACGACGGGAAGTTCAGGAGGGTGGAGATGACGTTAACCAAAGCGCCCAACGGAAAGAAGGGGTTCATGGGAGTGCTGATAGGTGGGGACTACCTGTCGGGTCTCGTGCTGGGATACTCCGGCAGGCTTATACAGAACATCAAATCCATCCCGAGCAAGCTGACGAGCATAGGAGGCTGGCTATACGTTATTGCCATGCCGTTCATGTTTCAGGGGTTCAACGGGAAGACTATGAAATACTTCACGCCGATCGGATTCTGGAAGGACTTCGGAAACCTCCTGTTCTACCTCCTCAACACTTTCTACTGGATAGCTTGGATAAACTTCTACGTCGGCCTTTTCAACTGCCTTCCCGCCATACCCCTCGACGGTGGAAGGGTATTTCAGGAGACGCTGATGGCCGTTTTTAAGGGTGAGAGGGGAAGGGAAATTTCGTCCACCATAGTCAAGGCGATGGCGATAACGGTGTTCCTTTCAATCGCGCTTTCGATAATCATCCCAAACATAAGAGTTATAATATAAAATAACAACGATTTTTAGGTCAACCGAAAGATTGATATCTCTTAATGAATACATATTCGATATGCCTTGGGGAGACGGAACCGGGCCTTGGGGATGGGGGCCAAGGACGGGAAGAAGGGCTGGGTTCTGCTCCGGCTATCCCGTTCCGGGGTTCATGAACAGATGGGTCTTCCCACCGTTCGGCGGTAGGTGGATGGCCTTCTGGAGATTCGCGAGGAGATGGAGAGGAAGGAGGTGGTGGTGATGCCTTGGTGGGCTCCGGGATGGGGAAGAGGCTGGAGATGGTGGTTCTGGGCCACCGGAATGCCGGGATGGATGAGGTGGGCGTACTTCGCTCCATGGACGTACCCGCCGAGGCCTGAAGACGAGCTTGAGATGCTCGAAGAGATCAAGAGAGAGCTTGAGGCGGAGCTCGAGGACATAAAGAGGAGGATAGAGGAGCTCAAGAGGGGCACAAAGGAGTAAATTTTATTTAAATTGGAAATATTTTTGTTAATATAGAAAATCTTTTTAAATAATTTAGTAAAGTTTTTAAATAATATTTCTCAAATCGAACTTCATGAAGGTGGGCGTGATAAGGTGCGACATCGTCGCGGAAAACTGCCCCGGTTCGGGCTGTTTTAAGGCTATGAGGGAGAAGAAGGGTGCTTTCGACGGAGTGGAGGAGGATGTGGTCGTTGTCGGTTTCATGACGTGCGGGGGTTGTCCGGGAAAGAGGGTGGCTTTCAAGGTGAAGGCGATGATAGAGAAGGGTGCGGACGCAATAGCCCTATCCTCGTGCATAACCAAGGGATATCCTATAGGCAAGGCTTTTCCGTGTCCCCACGCTGAGGAGATAAAGAAGGCGGTTGTGGAGACGATCAAGAAGCTAAAGCCCGAAGCCAAGTTGATCGATTGGACTCACTAAATTTAAATATGTATTATATCTTACGCCATAACATGGGCATATTCGAAAAGCTTCTCGGAAAGAGCGAAAAGGTGCCAGTGGAGGAGTACGAGGAGCTCGATTTGAGCGAGTACGAGGCGGAGATAGAGAGCGAGGGAACGACCTACATAAAGGTGGCCGAGATAACGGGGATAGGGGAGATTCCGGAAATAAGGCGGCAGATATACGAGGGGAACATAGTGATAGCGGACATCGCCTACATAAAACACGACAAGTTGAACTACGAAAGGATACTGAAGGATCTCAGGCTTTTGGCTGAGGACGTGAACGGGGACATCGTCGGATTGGGGGAGGATTACATAATAATAACTCCGACCGGAATAAAGGTGGACAGGAACAAGATAAGGGGGTCGAGAAGGTAGCATGATCCCCTGCCCGGTATGTGGGAAGGAGCTCAGGATAGTGATGACCACCTACGACACTCCCTTCTTCGGCAAGGTTCTACTTACGTCCATCTCCTGCGATTGCGGATTCAAGCATGCTGATGCGATAGTTACGGAAGTTAAGGAGCCAGTAAGGTTCACGATAAAGATAAACAAGGACAATCTCTTCACGAAGGTGATCAGATCCACTTCTGGTACGATAAGGATTCCGGAGATAGGAATAGAGATCGAGCCCGGGCCGGCATCTCAGGCTTTCATAACGAACCTCGAAGGCATTCTCGCGAGGGTTGAAGATATCGTGAAGATGGCGAGAAGGTGGAACGAGGGCGACGAGGAGAAGGTGAGGGTTTGCGACGAAATTCTCAGGAGAATAAGGGACACCGTGGAGGGGAAAGACGAGCTAACGCTCATACTCGAAGATCCACTCGGCAACAGCCTGATCCTTTCCGACGAGGCTTTCAGGGAGAGGCTGAAGGAAGAGGAGGCGAAAAGGCTTAAGACGGGAATGACGATCATGGATCTGACGGGAATGAGCGAGAGCGAGCTAATGAAGCTTAAGGACGAACTATGATCGACTTCTACGTTCTCAAGAATTTAAAGGGGGAGGACTTGGATTTCGACGAGGCCCTTCAGCTTTTCGAACTTCCTTTGCCCGTTTTAGGTAGAATTGCGGACAGAATTAGGAGAATAAGGTGCGGGGATCTCGTAACGTTCGTCATAGACAGGAACATAAACTACACTAACGTTTGCGTATCGAAGTGCAAGTTCTGCGCGTTTTATGCGAGGAGCGAGAACGAAGCTTACGTTTTGAGTAAGGAGGAGATTTTGAGGAAGGTGGAAGAGGCGGTCCGGCTGGGAGCGACGCAGATTCTGATGCAGGGTGGCATGAATCCGGATTTGGGTATAGAGTGGTTCGAAGACGTGTTCAGGGCGATTAAGGAGAGGTTTCCGAACGTCGCGATTCACAGCCTCTCCGCCCCCGAGATCCATTTCTTGGCTAAGAGGGAGGGGATGAGCGAAAGGGAGGTTTTGGAGAGGTTGAGATCCGCCGGACTCGATTCTTTACCCGGAGGAGGTGCCGAGATTCTAAGCGACAGGGTGAGGAGGGAGGTCAGCCCGAACAAGGTAGACGCGAAGGGGTGGCTGAGGATAATGGAGATAGCCCACAGCATAGGGATGAAAACGACTGCAACGATGATGTTCGGGCACGTGGAAACGAACGAGGACATAATAGAGCATCTATTCAAGATCAGAGATCTGCAGGCGAAGACGGGGGGCTTTACCGCTTTCATCCCGTGGACGTTTCAGCCGAACAGAACAGAGCTCTACGAGAAGATAAAGGAGCCCGCTCCGCCTACGAGGTATCTTCAGGTTTTGGCGATCTCAAGGATAGTTCTGCACAACTTCAGGAACATCCAAACTTCGTGGCTTACTCAAGGCTTCGAGATCGCCACGTTGGGTTTGGTGTTCGGCGCGAACGATTTCGGCGGTGTGATGCTTGAGGAAAACGTGGTAAGGGCTACTGGTAAGCCGTTCAAGCCGGCGAGGGTGGAGGAGATAGTTAAAGCCGTTCGATCGATAGGTAGGCCGGTGGCGTTGAGGGACACGTATTACAGGATTTTGAAGCTGTTTTAACGACGTTTTAGAACGATATCAGGAGTGTGCATTCCAGATATACAACAGCCGAGAGCAAAAGGTCTACGCTTTTGGAGAGTAAACTCGCGACAAAGAGCAGAGAAGTTGCGACGATAAGAGCGAGTTTAACCCAAATCGTAACCTTCGATTTAACTCTTCTCCTGATTTTGAGATCGAGAATTAACAAAAATAATCCCACGATTGCCATGCAGTATCCCATTACTAGCAGATTGTGAATGCCCATTACATTGGAAAACATCCAAACCACGAGGAGTCCAGCGGACATCAACAACACAGCATACGCATTCCTAATGCCAACCATCCCTACATCTCTAAAGTTTTTTGAGAATATATAAATTTGCCTACAACTCCGAAACCCTATTGATCAACCAGCCCAAAGCTACGATTGTCACTCCAACCGCCACGATTCTCAAGCCCTCCTGCCTATCCACGAGCGAATATCCCAGCGGTAACTCCGGAGCCGATGAAAGATAAGGGATCAACTCTCCTCCAACGGAGATACGTTCACCTCCAAGACCTCTCCCTCTATCTCCACCTTGAACTTCCCCTCTATCTTCCCTCCCGGAACCGGGAACGGCTCCTCCTCTATCTCGCCCTTTAGGAACTTCAATCCGGTCTGCGGGAAGAGGGCGTATATGAGCACATCCTCGTCGCTCGGATTTTCTATTCCCGCCTCTATCAACTCCTGCCTTCTCTTCTCGAACTCAGGCTCAAGCAGATCAGCTGGCCTGCAGTCTATGGGCTTTTCGTCGCCCAAAATCTTCTTCCTTATCTCCTCCTTTATCGGAGCAGGCGTTCTTCCATACATCCCCTTCACCAAATCCCTCGTCTCCTTCGTCACCACCTTGTACCTCTCCCCCGTCAGGACGTTCAAAACCGCCTGAACTCCCACGATCTGACTCGTTGGCGTTACCAAGGGCACGTAGCCCAAATCCTCCCTAACTCTCGGAACCTCCTTAAGGACTTCGGGAAGTTTGTCCAAAGCGTTGTATTCCTTAAGCTGGGCTATGAGGTTGGAGAACATCCCACCCGGAATCTGGTAAACTAAGACGTTCGTGTCGGGAATCGTGGAACGCCAGTCCAAATAGCCCGAATACTTCTCCCTTATCTTCATGAAGTACTCCCTAACCTCCAACAGCACGTCCAAATCAACGCCGGTGTCGTATCCGAGCTCGTTCAACGCGTAAACCATGCTCTCCGTCGGAGGATGGGAGGTTCCACCGCTCAGAGGGGACATGACTGTGTCTATCATCTTAGCTCCAGCTTCAACAGCCTTAAGCAAAGCCATCGATGCCATTCCGCTCGTGTAGTGGGAGTGAACGTCTATGGGCAACCCAACCTCCTTCTTAAGAGCTTTAACGAGGCGATAGGCCATCTTCGGAGAAAGCAGACCGGCCATATCCTTTATGCAGAGGGAATCGACCTCCAAGTACGCGAGCTCGTTCGCTATCTCGATATACTTCTCCACCGTGTGAACGGGACTTATCGTGTAACATATCGTCCCCTGCACGTGAGCGTCGCACTTCTTAGCGGTCTTTATAGCGGTAACGAGATTTCTGACGTCGTTGAGGGCGTCGAAGATTCTAAACACGTCCAATCCGTATTCGGCGGTCTTCTGGACGAATTTCTCAACGATGTCGTCGGGGTAGTGTCTGTAACCGACGAGGTTCTGACCCCTCAAGAGCATCGAAATGAGGGAGTTCTTGATCCTCTTCCTTATCTCCCTAAGCCTCTCCCAAGGGTTCTCGTTAAGAAATCTGTGGCATGCATCGAAGGTCGCACCACCCCAAACTTCGAAGCAGTAAATCCCAGCCTGATCGAAAGTTTCGAGGATGGGCAACATGTCCCTCGTCCTCATTCTCGTAGCCAAAAGCGACTGATGAGCGTCTCTAAGCGTTAGATCGACGATCCTAACCTTCGCCATCGCATGCAATAGTCGTAATCAATTCATATAGATTTCGCTAACCTTAAATAACCTTACCGAACACGTGTTCGATGATGAGGAAGATGGCGGAATCGGTCTTCGTAGTGGCGATGCTGATACCCTTCGCGACGCACTGGAGTTGGAGCTACTTTTACTGGATTGCCGTTGCTGCGACGTATTTGGCATACGTAGCGATGGGGAGGTGGGAGTATGAATGATTTCATCGCTCTTACGATATTCTACGCCGTAGTAGGAACTGCGATAGCTCTGTATGCGAGGAGAGGGGTCAGAACTCAGGAGGACTACTTCATAGGCGGAAGAAACGTTGGAGGGATAGTCTCAGCGCTCACCTACGCAGCGACCACATACTCAGCCTTCATGATGGTCGGGCTGGTGGGCTTGAGCTACAAAACCGGAGCCGGAGCTTTGGGATTCGAGCTGATGTATTTAGTTGGAACCCTCTTCCTCCTATCCTACTACGCCCCCAAAGTGTGGAGGTTGGGAAAGGAGAAGGGTTTCGTATCCCCAGCGGAGATCTTCGCGGACAGATACGGAGTTGCGACGGCCAAGCTCTCTGCCATATTAGCCCTCGTAGCCTTAATACCTTACACCTCCATCCAAATGATCGGAGTTGCCTTAATCCTGCAGAAGAACGCGGGAATTAGCTTTGCAAATGGAGTGGCGATAGCATCGATTTTAATAGCTCTCTGGGCTTTCTTGGGCGGGTTGAGGGGAGTGGCGTGGACGGATGCCGTTCAGGGTGTTTTCATGCTAACCGTAGCTGTGGCGGCGGTTCTGTGGACTTACAATTACGTCGGCGGATTCGAGATACCGAAGGAGTTGGCGGTCGTTCCAAACGAGTTCTGGACTCCGTTGAGGTTCGCAACGCTAACAATTCCTTGGTTCTTCTTCGCGTTGACGAACCCTCAGGTTTTCCAGAGGTTGTTCATTCCGAAGGATGAGAGGGCAATAAAGAGGATGGTCGTTCTCTTCGGTCTGTTCGGGTTAATATACACCGTGCTCGTAACTTTCTTGGGGTTGGATCTGAGGTTCGGCACGGTTCTGGGAAGGTTCCCGAACGTCGGGGACATGGACAAGGTAACTCCGACCCTCCTCAGCCTGATGCCCCCCTGGATATCCCTCCCCCTCGCCCTCAGCATAATAGCGGCTGCGGTGACCACGGCCAACTCTATAGTCCTTACGCTTTCCTCGATGGTTCTCAGGGACGTGGTGGGGGAGAAGAAGAGGATAATCGGCGGTGAGATCGTGGTCGTAGTTCTAACGTTGGTTGTTGCGCTCTTCGCTCTTATGAGGGTCAACTACATCGTCATGCTCGCGGTGCTTTCCTCGACCATCCTTCTGTGCCAGCTTCCCCTAATACTCGGCGTGTTTCACTGGAAGAGGGGAGGGGAGCTCACGGGATTGGCCACTCTGACGATAGGATTTCTAACGGCCGTCGTTCTCTCAGCGATGAGGTTCGGGGCGGTTTCGATTCCAACGTTCGCTGTGTCCTTCGTAGCCTTCGCAGTGTTCAGCCTAATAGAGGGGTAGTATTCCCGCCTTCCTGCACGCCTCCACGTCAACCAAGTATCCGTTCCAAGGGTCTTCGTCGTTCAACCTTTTTAGATTTTTGTTCAGCTCCTCCAACCCCTTGTTCAACGCCACCTGAAAGCTCGAGTTTATCAAAGTGGTTTCGAGGGCGTAAACTAAGCCGTTCTCGGGATCCTTCCAAGCCACGAAGGCGTGATTGGGGAGCAAAACGATGTAACTCTTTATTCCAAGAGCCTCAAGGGCGGAGGCGAATAGAACCGCTCCGTCGACGCAGTTCATCGCGCCGAGTTTGAGGGATTCCGACGGCAGTCGAACCCTCTGAACGTAGTCCCTTCCGTAGAAGAAGGGCGTGTTCACGTAGCTCACGTTGTAGTCGAACTTCAAAGCGTCGAATATCGCCCTAACCTGAGGCAAGCTACTCCCCTCCGCCCCGTCGAGCCTGTGATGCGGTGCGAAATCCTTAGCCTTGGCCAAAAGCTCCCGTATAGCCTTCGCGTTGGGGGTAACGAAAACCGCTATGTAATCCTGCATGTTCAGAAGCCTTCCGTCGTTCATCCTAACCGCCCAAACCATGCAATCCACGGGATACACCCTAACCATAACCGTCCGCTCGCTCCAATTTACCCATCTCCCGTCTTCCATCACCTGAACGGAGTAGTGGAGCGGGATGTACGTTTCCTCCTCTATCCCCTCTATCCTCGACACGTTCAGAGGTATGGTCTGATTGAGCACGACGCTCTCCCCCGGCTTAAGTTCTAAGGTATCTACCGCCTCGTAGCTGTATCCCAAGTACTCCGAGACGATTCTAACCCTCACGGGGCGGTTGGAGGGATTCTTAATGTAGAATGTCAGATCGGGAATCTTCTGGTTGTAGTAAGCGTTGTAGAAGGCGAGGGGGTAGGGGGAATAGTATTTAACGCTGACCTCGATCGTCGGACGCCCCGCGCAACCCAAGATCAGCGAGACGAAAAACAAGAGCAAAAGCCCTCTCGTGCCCGAAACTAACCCCATGTTGCTCTTATCTACCGAAACGTTTATTAATCTCACCGAATCATGGCTTAACGAGGGCCGGTAGCTCAGCCTGGTAGAGCGTCGCCTTGGCATGGCGAAGGCCTGGGGTTCAAATCCCCACCGGTCCACTAAAACGCAACCGACGGCTTGGCTTTACCCCCTATCCTTTTCAGGTGCTCCTCTCCCTTAAGCAGAAGAACTATCATCAGGCTCGCTATTATGAGGGGCTCGACCCCCAAGAAGACGTGATGGAAGCTGTCCATGAACGCGTTTATGACAACGACGTAAACGTTCGGTTTCCCCAATATCGCGAGCACCTCCATTAGCTTTACCTCCATCGGGCTCGGAATCCTGTTTCCGAAGTTGGGGATTATCTCGTTGAGCTTTCCCGTAAAGAGTATCGCCCCGAAAGTTATTCCCATGGCTCTGGCGAGGGAGTTGAACGTCATGAAAGTTCCGCTCGCCATACCGGTCTTCTCAGGAGGCACGGCGGTCATCATGACGTTCATAGCCACCGGCATTATGAACCCTATGCCGGATCCCAAGACCATGAATATCCTAGCGAGCTCCCAGAACGTCACGTCCTTCGGGACGTTTCCCAAAAGGTAGAGCCCCGTCGCGAAGAGAACCGGGCCTACGCTCATTATGTACTTGGGATTAACCTTATCGCTCAACGCTCCCGCTATGGGTGTGGTGAATATGTTTATGATCGTTAGGGGCAACAGCCATATCCCGCACTCCTCCGCCGTTAGCCCCTTAACGCCCTCCAAGAAGAAGGGAAGGAGGAACATCGACGCCGCTAAACCCATTGATATGAAAAAGAGACCCGCAACGCTAACGCTGAAGTTCCTGATCTTGAACAACCTCAAGTCGAGGAGGGGGTGCTCGAAGCTGAGTTCCCTCATCACGAACGCGAAGAGGAAGGGAAATGCGACGAGAAAACAGGATATCGTCTTCTGGGAATGCCACCCCCAATCCTGTCCCTTGATAATTCCGAGCGTAAACGTTCCCAAACCGATGGCGAGAAGGATCAGTCCGACGACGTCCAAGGGCTCCCTCGCCTTCTCTCCCATCGGGGGCAGGATGGCGAGACCCAAGAACACCGCCGCCATTCCTATCGGGACGTTTATGTAGAAAACCCAGTGCCAGCTTAGGTGCGTTGTAACCCATCCGCCTATCACAGGCCCCAAGGCGAAGGAAGATACCGTGAGGATGGACTGAACGCCCATGGCCATACCCCTCTTCCCCGGAGGAAAGAGCTCCGCTATCGCCGCCATGCTGTTGCTGAGCATCATCGCACCGCCTATAGCCTGTATTATCCTGAACAGGATGAAGACCCCTATGTTCCAAGACTGAGCACATAGATAGCTCCCTACGGTGAAGACCGCGATGCCACCAACGTAAACGAGATTTCTCTTGAGCATGTCCCCGAGCCTTCCGAAAGTCGTTAGGAGAACGACGAAGGTTATGAGATACGCGTTCAAGAGCCATTGAACGTCCGACGCGGACGCGTGGAAGTCTTGGGCTATTTTGGGCAACGCGACGTTGAGTATGCTCATGTCGAGCACGGCCATGAACACTCCCATCGCTATCGGAACCATGCAGATCCAGGGGTTCCTCCTCACGTTACGTGGGTTATCAGGAAAGTATATATACCTTTTCGTAGTTATAACTACTACATAATTGACCAAGCGGTTAGGTGATGGGCGTGAAGAGGGCGCTGATGGTGTTGCTGATCGTGCTTCTCGCCATCCATACGGTCAAAGCGGAGAGCGCAGACTTCAGCTTCCACGTATCTCCGGTGAAGGATACGTTCCATCCCGGAGATGAGGCTCCGTTGATACTGCTCGTCCAGAACGAGGCCGAGCTCAAGAACTTCTTGGTAAACGAGAACACATCCCAAGCGGTTCCCATGCTCACCACCGCGTACGACGTCAGGGTAAAGATCGAAGCCTGCGACGTTCCAATCACAGTCGAAACCGTGAATCCTCAACTGCTCGCGTCCATTCCCGCAGGAGGTATGATGAAGGCTGTTTTCAAGATAAGGGTGTGGGACAACGCGAGCGAGGGAACCTACCAGATACCGCTGAAGATAGACTTCAAGAAGTACGAATACACCCCAACGCCCAACGGAATGATCGTCAGCATGGTCGACGACTCGTACACGGCTTACTTCAAGATAAAGATAGAGAAGAGGGACTACGATTTCGCCGTTCATCCCGTTCTAAACACAATTCCCGAGAGCGGGGAGGGAGTGGTGGAGTTGAAGGTGGTGAACACGGGAAGGTACGAACTCAGAAACGCGAGCGCTATTCTGAACGTAACGCCACCTCTCAGGATAAATCCGAAGGCTATGACCGCTTACTTAGGAGACCTCAAGCCGGGGGAGAGTAGGGTCGTGAAGTTCAAGGTGATCGCCTTGGAGGGTGCATTTAACGGATCGTATCCCGCGAAGCTCGTTCTCAGTTTCAAAACTTCCTTCGACGTGCCCATGATGCTCTACAGGTCGTTCGGGATCAGGGTTATAAACGAAAGATCTTTCGGGGTGGAAGAGCTCGCGTGCCTCGTAACCCCGTCCAAAACGCTCAGGGTTTCGAGCAGCGAAAAGATGAGCCTTCCCCTCCCCAACCTTCCGTTCCTGAAGCAGAAACCTCAGCAGATGACGATGAGCGGTGTGATTACGATCCCTACGAGGGGGTACGTGAAGGTTAGGATTACCAACAACGGAGAAACCATAAGGGACGCCTACGCGATGCTTGTATCTCCGAATCCGCTGATAAAGGCCGAAAACACACCCTACATAGGAACCCTAAGGCATGGGGAGTCCAAGGTGCTGACGTTCTACGTCACGTGCTACGCTCCGGCGGGAAGCTACATGGGTTACGTTCTCATTAAGTACAAGAGGTTCGGGGACGAGCTCGTGAGTCCGAAGCTTTACGTTAGAATAGAGGTCAGTCCCGAGCCGGCTTTGAGGGTAGTGAACGTGAAGACGTTCAACCTCGCGGTTGGTATGAAGGGAGAGATAGACCTAAAGCTCGCTGGAAAAGGGGAGAACGCCGAACTATACCTACTTTCGCCCGACGGAAACGTTAAGCCTTTAACGAGTTCCGCTTGCGTCGTGAACGGAACCGCGAAGTTCAGGGTTGAGGTAAGCGGCGATGCTCTGCCCGGGTATCATAGGCTTTACGCGATAGAGAGGTTCGACTGCGACGGCGCGCAGGATCTCGTCAGCGTGGCCGAATTCAACGTTTACGTCAATCCGAAGATGGCGTACTTCCAGATCGTAAGCGTCAGGAGCGAGGGACTGTATCCAGACGCTACGGGAACTGTTTACGTTGAGGTCAGAAACGCCGGAAACACGCCCGTTTACAACGCGGTGGTGATGCTATACGTGAACACGCCCCTGAGCATAGCGGGCAGCAGCGGTCTGGGTAGTTTGATGGGACAATCCCAGCCGGGAACTTACTTCATAGGTACGCTCAACCCGGGAGAGGTTAAGGTTGCGAAGTTCAGGATAAAGGTGGACAAGCACGCGGGGGCAGGAAGCTATCCGGCGACCGTGAGGATAAAGTACTACGACTCCCAAGGTTACTCCTACACTTCTGACTCCATAACGGTATCCGTGGAGGTTAAGAGCAGTCCTTTGCTAACCCCTCTGACCGCAACTGCGCTTTTGCTCGCCGCGATAGGAATAGGGATCGGAGCTTACTTCGGAAGGAAGAGGAGGGCTCAGTAGTGGTAAAGCTCATCACCTCTCAGCGGCTCGCCCTCATCATCGCCAAATTTATTTAGGTTTCGTTCTAAAAATCCTAACGGTGATGAGGGGCCAACGCTCTGATTGGTGATGAGATGTTCCGCCTCTGACGGAACTGTTTTTTTACAGACCTCCTCAACTCCCTCCATGCTCGAAAAATACGTGAGGGCTGGAGAGATACTCAGAAGGGTTAAAGAGGAGGCCGTGAAGCTAATAAAGCCCGGAGTGAAGCTTTTGGAAGTTGCAGAGTTCGTAGAAAACAGAATTAGGGAGTTGGGAGCGGAGCCGGCTTTTCCGTGCAACATATCGATAAACAGCGACGCCGCCCACTTTACGCCCAAGGCCAACGACGAAAGGGTGTTTAAGGAGGGAGACGTGGTAAAGTTGGACATAGGGGCGCACGTGGACGGTTACATAGCGGACACCGCAATAACGATCGACTTGGGAGATCACGAGGATCTCGTTAGAGCGGCGGAGGAGGCATTAAAGAACGCCATAGACGTCATACACGCGGGCGTGAACACGGCGGAAATCAGCGAGGCGATATACAACACCATAACCGAGTTCGGGTTCAAGCCGGTCATAAACCTTACCGGCCACGGCTTGGATCACTACCTCGCCCACGCTCCGCCGACCATATACAACGTAAAGATCGAGAAGGGTGTGGAGCTCAAGGAGGGGATGGTAATAGCTATCGAGCCCTTCGTCACAAACGGCGTTGGGAAGGTTGCCGAGAGGGGGGAGTGCGAAATATTCTCCCTCATAGCCGTCAAGCCCGTTAGGATGAAGCAAGCGAGGCGGCTCATGGACGAAATTCTGAAAAGATACAAGACCCTCCCGTTCGCGAAGAGATGGGTAAAAGCCTCAGACGTTATTCTGGCAAAGCTGGTTAGGGAGGGTGTTCTTAGAGCCTATCCGGTGCTTACGGAGGTTGGAAGAGGACTCGTGAGTCAGGCTGAGCACACGGTTATAGTTGAGGAGAATGGTGCCAGAGTGATAACTTAGAGCTTTGGTGAGAGTATGGAGGTGGTCGTTCTCTCTGGGGGAACGGGAACGCCAAAGCTCTTGCAAGGATTGAAGGATCTCGTTGATGAACTTACGGTAATCGTTAACACAGCTGAGGATATCTGGATTTCTGGGAACAAGGTTTGTCCGGACATAGACTCCGTCATATACGCTCTGGCCGGAATTATAGACGACGAAAGGTGGTGGGGCATCAAGGGGGACACTTTCGTAACCCACGAACGGCTCAGGCGACTGGGTTGGGACGAGTTCATGATGATAGGGGATCTGGACAGAGCCACGCACATATTTCGCTCCGAACTGTTGAGGCAAGGATACACACTAACGGAAGCTACGAGGAGGTTGAAGAACGCATTCGGTGTAAAGGCCGAAGTTTTGCCTATGTGCGAAGAGGATGTGGCGACGATCGTAGTAACCCCCCAAGGCGAGATGCACTTTCAGGAGTTCTGGGTGAGGTTGAAGGGAGAGCCGGAGGTTCTGGACGTTTATTTTAAAGGAATCGAGAATGCCAAGGCCACGGATGACGTGATTAAAGCCTTGGAGAGTTGCGACGGCGTGGTAATAGGGCCGAGCAACCCGATAACGAGCGTAATGCCGATCCTGCTCGTGAAGGGAGTTAGGGAGAGGCTGAGGGAAAGGATGGTAGTAGCGGTTTCGCCGATCGTAGGAAGTAGGCCAGTAAGTGGGCCGGCTGGAAAGTTCATGAAGGCGAAGGGTTACGAAGTTTCTCCGTTGGGCGTTGCGGACGTTTATTCCGATTTTCTGGATATACTCGTTGTTGATAGCTCCGATTCCGATTTGGTCGGTAAATATAGGGGAATTAAAGTCGTGGCGACGGATACGATAATGAGAAGTAAGGAAGACGCGAGGAGGTTGGGAGAGTTCGTGCTTAAGCTCATTTAGAGACGCCAACGGTTTTGGTGCTTTTTGTCAGAAAACCCAGCCCTCATCACCAGATCAGTAAGTACCGACCATCATCATCCGAAGATCGCATAAAATCGAATGCATAAAAATCTAACCTCAGCCAGCCATCCTCTCTTCACGAATCAGCAGCTCACCAGCTTCATCATCGGCACGATGAATACTACATCGAGTTTAATAAGTTTCCTTTAACCTCCTGATCTTCGCTTTGTAGTAGGGATAAAGCAGGGGGATTGCCCACTCGGTTGGCTCTACGAATTCATATCCTCCTCTCATAGCTGGAACGATTAGGGAGATTGGCAGGAGTAAAAGAGCAAGGTCGAACATCCACCACCCAAGACCCGGACAAAACGCTTCCACAAACACGCTTACAAGGCAGAGAGTTGCGAGTGTGGACGTCCTAACCTTAATAGCCCCCTTTGCCATTTCAAGTTTCTTCTCGTAAATCTGAAGTTCCAAGACATCCCATTTGTCTTTAACCTTCGGTATTCTGAACTCGTAAGCAGAGAGAAGAGAATCGAGCTCCTTCAAACTTCTCGGGATCACCACCTCAACTCCCCACTCGTAATTGATTATCCGGATCCTTTTCAGAAAACCGAGCCGATATTCCACCTTTCTCAGCCCGTATCTCGTGTAAAATCGTTTCGTCCTAAACTTAACTCCCCTTCTCTCCAGAATGTCTTCGATAATATTCATAGCGGTCTCGATGTCTATGTGAAGACTCCTACGGCTCATCGAAAGTATCGAGTTACCAATCTTTTAAACTGTTAAGGATAGTACTTGAACTCCTCAAACTGCTCGTACTTCTCCAAATCCAACCTTCCCCTTTCGCCCCTCAACAGCTTTTCGAGCACGTTTATGGCTCCGATCCTGTTCAAAGGCTGGTTGTTGTTCCCGCATTGGTAGCTGTAGGTGCACTTCGGACATCCGTCCACCCTTTTGCAATCGCAGTTCTTCAACACCTCGTAGGCGATCCTGAAAGCTCTATCGAGCCTTCTGAAGAGCAACTTGCTCAGCCCGCTCCCTCCTATCGTAGCGTCGTAAACGAATATATCTCCCTCCGGAGTGGATATGCCACCCATATACTGGCTTCCCCCTCCAGTCAAAGCGTCGCTCGCCTCTATCAGAACGTGCTCCAAAGCGTGAAATGTTCCAGCGTAAAAGTCCTCGTAGTCCATAGGATCGGGCATAGGGGCGGAGAATACGAAACCCTTCGTCGGGAACGTGTAGCTCACCGGGTCTAAGAGATACCTCGTTTTCCCCTTCTTCTCCCTCGAAAACACGTCCCTTTCGACGTAACCGTAAACGATTATGGTTATTTCGAGGGAACAGTAGGCGGATCCCTCCCTCCTCTCCTCCACCCTCACGACCCTTGGAATCGAAGTGTAGAGTGGTTCGGTAACTTCCGAACCGTAAGGATTCTCTTCGAGCTCCGCCACCTTCTCTTCGAGATCGAGGGACTTTACGACGTATCTCCTTCCGTTGTGTATTATCACGCTTCCCGGAAACAGTTCCTTTACGGCGATGGGCAGGTTACGTTCTCCCACGACCCTCCCACCGCTCAGCATCCTAACGCTCTCTCCAATTCCGCGCATGTTGAAGTGCTCGAAGAACTTAGACGCGTTGGTCGTGGGTATGAAGACACCCCCAACCTCGACGACCAAACCCATCTCCTTAAGGAAGTTCAATACCTCCAACCACTCCTCCCTAACCTCCGATTTGTCGAGAGGTCTTTCCATTATCATGGAGAGCAGCTGGAACTTCATCACCTCGTCGTTCGACTTCTCCACGTAACAGTGCTGCTCGTCCTTGAAGTAATCCTCCGGCTTTAGCCTATAGTAGTTCGCTATCACGTCCTCCTCCCTCAGCAGAAGCACTCCTATGCTCTCCTGCCCCTTCCTCCCCGCCCTTCCGACCCTCTGCAAGAATTGGGAGTAACCTACGAGCTCCGAAATAACCACATCCACGTCCCCTACATCTATCCCCAACTCGAGCGTCGGCGTCGCGACCACGATCTTCAGCCTACCCTCTCTGAAATCCCTCTCAACCTCCTCCCTCACCTCCTTCGGCAGTCCCCCCTTGTGGATCGCAACATTCACCCCGTCCCTCTTCAGAATCCATCCTATGGTCTCCACGACCTTGTAACTGTTTCCGAATATCAGAATCTTCCTTCCCCTCAAAGCCCTGACGAGATCCCTCACGGAGGAGTATATGGACGGCGTGAACCTCATTATGAAGTGCAGGGTGGCCTTCCTATGCTCCCCGTGAACGTGAACGAAGCTCCTCTCGAAGAGCTCCTCCGCGAACTCCTTCGCGTTCGCTATCGTCGCCGACGCGCAGGCTATCTGGAAGTTCGAGAACCTTTCGAGCCTCTTAACGAGGTAGTGCATGTTCGTTCCGAGAAGGCCGGAGTAAGTGTGCAGTTCATCGACCGCGACGAACTTCACCTCACCCACGATCCTTCTAAACGCGGGCGTGTTGCGGAGGTGATAATCGACCATGTCTGGGTTAGTAAGTATGACGTCGGCCTCTCCCCTAAGAACCTTCCTCCTCTCTTCCCAACCCGAATCCCCGTCGAACCTGACCGCTTCGAGCCCCAAAGAATCGGAGTAGAACTTCAGCTTTATCTCCTGATCCTTGGCGAGAGCCTTGGTCGGGTAGAACACTACACCCTTCCCTCCCTCCAAAGCTATCCTCTCGAGCATGGGAATGGCAAAGGCCTCAGTTTTCCCGAAGCCAGTCGGGGCGGTGATTACGACGTTCTTCCCACTCCTCAACTCCTCCATCGCCCTCAGCTGGAAGGGATAGAGCTTCTCAATTCCCCTCTTCCTCAAAGCCCTTTCGAGAGGTTTAAAGATCCCCGCCTCCTCTAAGGGAACGCTCGGATTGGGATCGAAGGGCTCGAAGATCCTGTAATACACTATCTCGTCCTCGCAGTCGAAGATCGGCTTTAAGTCTTTCCTCTCACCGGCGATCCTCCTAAGGAGGTTCAAATTCCTCTTCCTAACCTCAATTCTCCCGCAGATACATTTCCTCTTCAACCTTCCGCATCTGGGGCAGAACAGGTCGTCGAGGTTCATCTCCTCCTAAACAGAACCTTCAACTCTCCCATAAACCATCTCCAGTTGAGAGAGAGGTGAACGACCGCCACCGCTATCAGCAGGAATCCGACGTATGCGTGATACTCCGACCAAGTGTGTTTGGTAAGCCCGAATACGAGCAGATCCCCGCTCCATCTACCCTTCGGAGAGAAGTAAAGGATTACCCCGCTTATTGCCTGAAACAGTCCGAGCACGATTAGGCTAACAGTTACGACGACCTTCGAACGGAGCCCCATGTCCCTATCGTTTTCATGTAGAATTTAAGCGTTTCGGCTAAAAGAAGTCGAACAGCGTTCTTCTAACCTTGATCGAATTCAGAACGTTCCTGAGATCTTTCTCGAACTCCTCCTTCAGCTGGGGTCTGTAGAGCACCGCCGCCGGATGGTACACCGCCCCAACCCTAACGACCTTACCCCATCTCTCCACGTCGAAAACCTTCCCCTTCACCCTGCTTATTCCCGGGAAATCGAGGCCGAAGAGATCGAAAACGACGTTGCCAGCGAACCTGCCTAAGCACACTACAAGATCCGGCCTTATGGCTTCGAGTTGTTCGACGAGGAAGGGTTTACACGCCTCTATCTCCTCCGGTCTCGGATCCCTGTTGTTGGGAGGCCTGCACTTTAGAACGTTGGTTATGAACACCTCTCTCCTATCCAATCCGAGCCTTTCCAGAACTTCGGTCAAATACCTACCCGCGTTTCCGACGAAGGGTCTTCCCTGCTTGTCCTCCTCCCTTCCCGGAGCTTCACCTACGAAAACGATTTTAGCGTTCGGATTTCCCTCCCCCGGAACGTAGTTCGTCTTTGTCTTCCAAAGATCGCATCTCCTGCACCTTCTAATCCTCTCCGCTATCTCCTCCAATCGCATCGAATCGGTTGGAGATCAAGGACGTTTAAGCTCTTCGGCTATCAAGCACGCTCCCTTGGCTACGGCGAGGGGATCGTTCAGAGTCAGTATTTCGGGCTCGAAGCCGTCCATAAGGAATTCGTAAACCCTCTCCTTCACCACCCCGACGTTGAGATTTCCTCCTATCCTTCCCCCCAACACAACCGCCTCGGGATCGAGCAACGTTATCGCGTTGGCCAAGGCAACGCAGAACTTCTCGAACCCGTCTATCCTGTAAACGCTCCCGTCCTCGACCATCTCCTTCGCGTCCCTTCCGAACCTCTTCCTAAAGCTCCATCCTCCGAAGTAAGCTTCAAGATGCCCCTTCCCTCCGCACGTGCACTCCTCGTCCCCTCCAACGAACCAATGTCCTATCTCTCCCGCAAGCCCTTCCCCGTGAACGAGCCTGCCGTCTGCCACTATCCCCCCTCCCACCCCCGTTCCGACGGTCACGCCAAAAACGTTCTTGAGTTCGAAGAACCTCGCCGAGTAGTAGGTGAAACAGTTGGCGTCGTTGTCGAGAACGTAGGGAACTTCGAGCTCGATGGAGAGTTCTCCCCTTATGTTCGGCATCTTTATCACCCTTCCCCTCTTTATCCAAGCGGCGAGCCCTATTCCAACTACCTCCACCCCCAATTCGTTTACGATTTCGTTAACGACTTCGCCAAGCCTGCCGATGGTATCCTTGGTTGGATAGGTCGCCACGTGTCTGAATTCCCCGTCGTAGGAAACGATGTCGATGTTCGTTCCCCCCACGTCCACACCGAGTATCATGATGGGATTTGAGAACCATTTTTTATAACGGCTGCGGACTTTTGAGCGTGAGCTTGGCCTTCCAGATCTCGGAGTTCGTCGCCCTACTCATGATCGCCTGCGCGGTGGGAGTTGCGGTTAAGTTCGTCAGACTCCCCTACACGATAGCCCTCGTCCTCGTAGGGATCGTGGTGGGAGCGACTAAGCTCTTGCCAGAAATCCCGCTTACGAAGGATCTCGTCTTCCTCCTCATACTCCCGCCCCTCCTCTTCGAAGGCGCTCTGAACATGGACTTGGGGCATTTGAAGGAAAACCTGAGGCACGTACTCCTCCTCGCCGTAGCAGGCGTCGTCGCATCCACGTTGATAGTGGGAGCGATCCTGAACCGCGCCCTCGGAATCCCCCTGAGCGTCGCCCTGCTCTTCGGAGCTATGATCTCCCCCACCGACCCCGTTTCGGTCCTCGCGACCTTCAAGAATCTCGGCGCTCCGAAGAGGTTGGCCACGATCTTGGAGGGGGAGAGCATTCTGAACGACGGAACGGGTGTGGTGCTGTTCGGAATACTGCTCGACGCGGTTCACGGAAACCTGAACTTGACTGAAGGTGTGGTCAAGTTTTTCATCGTGTGCTTTGGAGGGATCGTAGTCGGGTTCGTTCTCGGCTATCTGGCGTACAGGATCCTCGCCTGCATAGACGATCACCTCATAGAGGTGTCCATAACGCTCATCTTAGCGTATTCGAGCTTCCTCATAGCCGAAGAACTACACCTCTCTGGGGTTATAGCGGTGGTCTGTGCGGGGCTGATAATAGGGAACTACGGAAGGCTCTTCTCAATGTCCCCTTCGACGAGAATAGTCCTGACCGACTTCTGGGGGATAGTCGTCTTCGTCATAAACTCCATAGTCTTTCTGCTGATCGGGATAGACACGCACATCGAGGTTTTCAGGGAGTGGAGAGCAATTGCGGTGGCGATTTTAGCCGTGCTCGTTGCGAGGGCGGTATCGGTTTACCCCATGTTCGACCTCCCCCTATCTTGGAGAAACGTCCTTTTCTGGGGAGGCCTGCACGGAACGATTCCCGTCGCGTTGGCGCTGAGCTTGGAGGGGATTCCCTACAGGGATCTGCTCGCGAGCATGACCTTCGGAGTCGTTATTTTCTCGCTCCTCATCCAAGGACTTTCACTCGAATTCCTCGCGAGGAGGATTTTTGAGAGAGACGGGAAGGAGCTCGAGGAAACGTTGGCGAGGTACATCGCCCTTATGCACGCGAAGATCGAGTTGGAGAGGATGCTGAAGGAGGGGGTTGTTGTGGAATCTGTGGCGGAGAAGATTGCGAGGGATATCGAGGAGGAACTGAAAGGTCTGAAGGAGAAGTTAGAAACCCGCTTTGCGGACGAGGTAATGAAGAGAGCTTACCGAAGCATATTGAACGCCCAGAAGGCGGCCATAAGGGAGGCGGTGATGAAGGGAATAATTTCGGAGGAGGTCGCGAGGAGGATAACGAGGGAGATAGACTC
>CAZQJR010000054.1:0-2640 GCA_964592825.1 uncultured archaeon
ATCACGGGCTCGTATCCCCTCCTTATCCTCGTCGGATGGCTGAAGACGTAAACGTCGGCCTCGAACTCCCACACCGAATACGGCTCCCTCTTAATCAGAACCATCCCCCTTCTGAGCTCGTCGTACCTAACCCCCTTCAGGGCTATCCCCACAACGTCCCCAGCCTCAGCCCTGCTCACCCTGTAGTAGTGCATCTCCATGCTCAAAACCCTCACCCGCCTGAAGGATCCGTCGGAGAAGGGGCCTATGTAAACCTCCTCCCCCTCCTCAATCTCACCCGACTTCACGCTCCCGCTAACGACCGTTCCTACGCCCGTTATCCTGTATATCCTATCGATGTACATTAGGAAATCGCTACCCTTCCCGCCCCTCTTCGGCAACCTGTAAAGGAGCTCCTCGAGCAGATCGTAACCCTCGAGCGTTAAAGCCGACGTCTTTAGAATCGGAACGACCAAACCCCTTCCCATTAGCTTGGACACCTTCTTAACGTCCTCCAAGCTCTTAACGGGGAATGGAATCCTTCCAACGCTCCTAAGGAGTTTCGAGATCTGCCCTATTACCTCCTCCACCCTCTCCGCGGTAACCATGTCTATCTTGGTCAGGACTATTATCACCGGCAGATCCATCGCGAGGAGTATGCCCAAGTGCTCCTTCGTCGTCCTCATCACCCCGTCGTTAGCTGCCACGACGAGCAGGCCGTAGTCTATCTTCTGACCCAAAAGCCCCCTTATCGTCGTCCTCAACCAAGGCTCATGCCCGACGGTGTCAACGAAGGAAACGAGCTTGTCCGCGTTCTCAACCACCCACGCCCTCTCGCTCTTGCTTAAAGGATTTTTAAGCTTGATCGCCCTCCCGTCCTTAAATCCGAATACCGCGAAACTCAGATCCGCGCTCAACCCCCTCTCTATCTCGTGCTTCAGGACGTCGAGGTATATCCTCGTCGCACCATCGCCGTCGTCGGGCTTTCCAGTTATCAAACAACCGACGAGCGTCGACTTGCCGTGATCGACGTGTCCGGCGGTTCCTATCATTATGTGCTCCTTGGCCTTCCCCTTAACTATCTCCACGAGCCCGACGTAACCCGAACCGACCCTGTACCTTTCGACGGACTTTATCTCCGCCCCTATTTCGTTTGCTATCTTTTTCAGAATCCCGACGGTTTCCTCGAACCTCTCCTCATCTATACCCTTGAGCTCTCCGGAATCGGAAACTCCTATGACGTAAAGGGCTTTGCCCCTTCCCATGATTATGCGGTGGTTCATCTGACACGCAAGCTCCTGAAAACGGTTTTCCTTGAGATGGTACGAGGTCAAAAACTCCTTAAACTCGACGTTCTCCCTCTCACCCTCCCTAACGATGCTCAGTATGTCCATTTATTGGCGAAACGATTGCGAAAAATATAACGTTTATGCAAGCAGAAGGACGGCGAGGAGTATTAGGCACAGCCCCGAAAGACCCAAGAACAGCAGGGGCATTCCACCGATCCTGAACTCCGCCACGGAAGGAAAGAACAACACCACAGCAACGCCGAACACGATCAAGATCGAGAGGGGATGGCGTAGATCTATTCCCAGCTTCTCGAGCCTCCTCAGCCTCCAAGATATCTGCGCCACGGTGAACATGACTACTATGGCCGTAAGTTGGGGCAGGCAGGATCCCTTGTAGGCGAGGAAGAGGGAGTTGAGGTTTTCGGAAAGATCCCTGTATCCCAAGTAGTATAGGGCGTCGAGGAGGGAGTAAAAAGCTTCCGAGTTCGTCAAGAGCTTGACCGTAACCAAGGCCAAGGCCACGATCAAAACCGGAAGATCGTAGGGATTCCTCCTCATGAAGGTCAAGGCCAAGGGTAGGATCAACAGAACGTAGAGTAGTTTGGTCGGAAACAGTATGGCCAACGGGGAACTTTCGGCCACCTTTACGGCCAAGATCAATGAGAGCTCCGCGAGCGCTAAGTTCAACGCCCTCATCCCACCACCCTCGCGACGAGCTTGGTCACCGGCTTTTCGACATCCCACTCCACTACGTTAAACCTCCTCATCTTCCCCAAAGCCCTTCTCCTCAGAAGTTCGAAGAGGGCGACGGCGAACTCGTCTCCTTCCACCCTCCCCTTAAGTGCTATTACCTGAACGGGTATCCTCGCCTTAACGGCCTCCGAAATTATTCTGCCCGGATTGGAATATTCGGGACGGGTTATCAGTATTACGAGTGGCTTGTATATGGCTATCATCTTTCTGCAGTTCTCAAAAGCTCTCTCCAAGCTCTCCCTTCCCGCCTCCACCCTCATTAGCTCCTCCCCTATCCTCCTGAACTGCCTCTTCCCCACGTCCGGGTGAACGCATACGCCCCTTCCAACTACATACAGTCCCACCTTATGCCCCCTCGACAGGAAGTGATAGGCAAGCGCGTTGGCGATCTCTATCCCGCACTCCAAGTAGTTTCTGACGCTCTTTCCGAAGGTCATGTAGTCGTTTGCATCGAGAAATATCCACACCGCCTTCTTCCCCTCCACCTCGTACTGGTTGACCATGAGCTTTCCCCTCCTCGCCGTGGCCTTCCAGTTGACGAACTTCATGGGATCTCCCGGGACGTAGTCCCTTATCTCCCTGAAATCGGTTCCCGGAACTCCTATCTTCGACACATCGA
>CAZQJR010000055.1:0-9330 GCA_964592825.1 uncultured archaeon
GAGATCTTCAAAAGCTCAACTCTGAACTTCGCAACGTCGTTTATCGCGAACCCTATGGATGTGGTGGAATCCACCACCGCCCTCCTCGCACCTATCTCGTCCTGAATCGTTATTATCTGATCGAGAAGGGAGCGGGTGTCGAAGGGTCGTATGTCTATGTACTTCTCATCGGAAGGAAGTCCTATCTTCGTCGAAGTGGCGTCCACTATTGCGAGCATGTTTTCTTCCTCGAATTTCTCGAGCTCCCAACCGAACACGGAGGCGTGCTCCCTTATGTGGGGAGGTCTCTCCTCCGTTGCTATGAAAATTCCCGGCTCGTTGTACATCTGGATTCCGTTCACGAGAAACTGAAGCGCGAATATCGTCTTACCGCTACCGGATGGACCAGAAAGTAGGTAGCTCCTGTCCCTGACCAAACCGCCCTCACATAACTCGTCGAATCCCGGAATACCCGTAGGGCATCTTTCAAGCCTCTTAACCCTCTGTCCCGTCATAACAATCCACCATCATGATTCTGATGAACTTTTTATCGACCCTAAAGTTTAAATTGTTTACGATCATACATATAATCATGAGCAGCGAAAAAATAACCGTCAGCGTCATTAAGGCTGACGTCGGTAGCTTGGTGGGGCATTCCGTATGTCCGGAAGAGATAAAGGCGGTTGCGAAGAAGAAGCTTGAGGAAGCCGTGGATAAGGGTGTCATAATCGACTTCAGGGTGTTCAACGCCGGAGACGACTTGGAGCTCGTGATGACCCACAGGAAGGGCGTTGACAGCGAGGAGGTACACGGCTTGGCTTGGGAGACGTTTGAAGCCTGTGCCAAGAAGGCCAAGGAGCTCAAGCTCTACGCGGCGGGGCAGGATCTTCTGGCGGACGCTTTCTCGGGGAACATAAGGGGTCTGGGTCCGGGAGTGGCGGAGATGGAGTTCACGGAGAGGCCGGGAGAGCCGATAATTGTGTTCATGATGGACAAAACCGAGCCCGGCGCCTTCAACCTGCCCATATTCAGGATGTTCGCGGATCCCTTCAACACCGCCGGGCTGGTCATAGACCCATCGATGCATCAGGGATTCAGGTTCGAGGTTTGGGACATAATGGAGCACAAGAGGGTTATGATGGCCACGCCGGAGGAGATGTACGACCTTCTAGCGCTGATAGGGGCGAAGGGTAGGTACGTTATAAAGAGGGTTTATCCGAAGGAGGGAAGCCCACTTCCAACGGACGAACCCGTTGCGGTGATAAGCACCGAGAAGCTCTACCAGATAGCGCACAAGTACGTCGGTAAGGACGATCCGGTTGCGATAGTGAGGGCACAGAGCGGTCTGCCGGCGGTTGGTGAGGTTCTCGAAGCGTTTGCCTTCCCGCATCTCGTCAGCGGTTGGATGAGGGGAAGCCACAACGGGCCGATAATGCCCGTTCCGTTCCACTACAGCAAATGCACGAGGTTCGACGGGCCTCCGAGGTGCATAGCGGCCGGATTTCAGGTAAACAACGGCAAGCTCGTTGGGCCAGTGGACATGTTCGACGATCCAGCGTTCGACTACACGAGGATGAAGGCCATGGAGGTCTGCGACTACATGAGGAGGCACGGCCCATTCGAGCCGCACAGGTTGCCCTTGGAGGAGATGGAGTACACGACTTTGCCCAAGGTTTTGGACAAGCTCAAGGACAGGTTCGAGAAGGTCGAGTAAAATCTCTTCTACTCTTTTTTATACCGAAAGGGTAGTATATCCTTCGCAATTCTCGAAGAACATGAAGGACGTAGTGATGAAGTTCGTCGCGATCAACGCCTCCAAGTACGGCAAACCGAACGAGAAGGCGGTAATGGGAAAGATAATGGCTGAAATGCCGGAGCTAAGGAGTAGGGCAAAGGAAGTGCTCGAATTAGTCAGGGAGTGCATAGCGGAGTTCGAGTCGATGGGCGAGGAGGAAAGGAGGGCTTTGATCGAAAGATACGTTGCGGAATCCAAGAAGAAGGAGAAGAAGGAGATCAAACTTCCTCCCTTAGAAGGGGCGGAGAAGGGTAAGGTAGTTATGCGTTTCGCCCCCAACCCCAACGGTCCTCCCACACTGGGCTCCGCGAGGGGAATAGTGGTGAACGACGAGTACTGCAAGATTTACGACGGTAAGTTCATTCTAAGATTCGACGACACCGACCCCCGCACCAAGAGACCTATGCCGGAAGCTTACGAGTGGTATCTTGAGGACTGCGAATGGTTAGGTGCGAAGCCGAACGAGGTCGTTTACGCATCGAAACGAATTCCGATCTACTACGAATACTGCGAAAGGCTGTTGGAGATGGGAAAGGCCTATCCGTGCTTCTGCTCCCGGGAGGAGTTCAAGAGGTACAGGGATGCGGGGGTGGAATGCCCCCACCGCAACGTCGCCGTAGAGGACGCTTTGGACGTTTGGGAGAGGATGCTGAACGGGGAGTTCGGGGAAGGGGAGGTCGTCATTAGGATAAAGACGGACATGAAGCACAAGGATCCGGCAATAAGGGATTGGGTCGCGTTCAGGATAATATACGAGGATCATCCGCTCGTTGGAGACGAGTTCTGCGTATGGCCGACTCTCGACTTCGAGTCGGCGATAGAGGATCACCTTTTGGGCATAACACACATAATAAGGGGTAAGGATCTGAGAGATTCCGAGCTCAGGCAGAGATACGTTTACGGCTATTTCGGGTGGGATTATCCGATTACGAAGCACTGGGGGAAGGTGAGCATTCACGAATTCGGAAAACTATCAACGAGCGAGTTGAGAAAGGAGATAGAGGCGGGAAAGTACGAAGGCTGGGACGATCCCCGACTTCCCACGATAAGGGCGTTGAGGAGGAGGGGATTTAGGCCGGAGGCCATCAGGAACTTCATTCTGTCTTTGGGGGTTGGAGAAAACGACGTTTCCGTTAGCGTAAAGAACCTTTACGCGGAAAACAGAAAGATCGTCGATCCGATAGCCAACAGATACTTCTTCGTCTGGGATCCCGTTGAGGTTAGGATAGAGGGGTTGGATGGGGAGGTTGATGTCGAGCTACCTCTTAATCCGAAGAGGGGAGGGGTCAGGAGGTTGAAAGGGACGGAAAGGGTGTATCTTTGCAAGGAGGATATCGAAAGGTTTGAGGAAGGGGACATCGTTAGGTTGAAGGACTTCTGCACGGTGAAGTTCTACGGAGACCACTTGGAGTTCGTCAGCTTCGAGCCAGTCGGCGTTAAGAAGGGGAAGAACATAATCCACTGGCTTCCGAGCGAAGGGATAGTCGATTGCGTGGTTTTGGGAGTGGAGAGGAACTATAGAGGGTTGGCGGAAAGGAACGCCTTGAACGATCTCGGAAACGTGGTTCAGTTCGAGAGGTTCGCGTTCTGTAGGCTCGAAGCATTCGACGGGGTGCTTAAAGCCGTTTACACGCATCCCTGAGCAGGAATCTTTCCCAATCGCTAAGGGAGGGACAGATCGTGCAGCCGAGGCGGTAAAATCCCTCGTAGTAGAGGGGATGCAACTCAAGTCCGTTCATTAGAACGTAAAGCTGAACCATGCACCCACTCCAATACTTTATAGGAAATATCTCCTTCGCAACTCTGAATTCCACTTCCCCCCTTTCCCTTCTCAACCTGCTCTCCGCCTCCCTGTCTCCGACCGCAAGGGTGTCCGTGGCTATTCTCCTCAGCCCCTCCATCTTGAGTTTCGTGCACCATCTGTTGGAGTGGCTCGGCATCCCCAAAGCGTCCACGTCGAACTTCACATCCACTCTGACGAGCTCGACGTCGAGCTCATCGCAAACGTATTCGACGTAATCTTCCGTAAAGGGCATCTCGTGGCTTACCCTAACGTACAACGCCTTAACGTCTTCAACGGCCTTTTTGGCCAGTATCAGCGTTGCGGTGCTGTCCTTTCCTCCGCTGAAAGGTACTCCCACCGATCCTTCCGCGTTCCTCCTTATGAAGTTAAGAGAAACCTCCTCCAACCTCTCGAGCCACTCCCTATTCCTCTCGATCATCCTCCTCAAATCCACCCTCCTCGCCTCTACGTCCTCTCTGTGCATCAGAGTCCTCGGCTCTTCCCCTATCCTCTTGCTCACTATCGCCTTGAGTTTCGGGGTGTAAATCCACTCCTCGTTGTAGAGCCTCCTGACTATCAGGTTCCCCTCCTCCACCTCCACGCCGAACACTCTTCTCGTGTTCTCCACGAACCCCTCACCGATTACGAAGTATGCGTCGTAGTCGGGATCGATCTCCACCCCTATCCCGTTCCTCCTCGAGAATAGAAAGACATCGTCGAACTCGAACCCCAACCTCAATCGGGCTTTGGCTATCTCGAACTCCCTCCTCAACTCCTCCATCCTCGTGTTCCTCACGGCCTTCTTGCTCGTAATCACGATCTGGTATATCGGAGTTTCTATCCTCTCCTCCACCTCCCTCGCGAGCTCCACTTCGTCCCTGCCGAAGAAGAAAATGGGAATCTTTCCGTCCACTATCGACGGATCGAAGTCGTCCGCACTTCTAATTCCACCCAAGCTGACTACTTCACAATTCAACGCGTGTTTCAAAGCCTTCGCGTCCTTTTTCGCTCTCGCTACGGCGACCATCATAGTCTCTTAAGGAGGAGCAGACCCAACGCTACGAGGATTATTCCGAACACCGTCGGTTCGAACAGAACGGGGAGCACGTCCTTTAGGATCATGAGCAGACCCAAACCTATGAGCCCGTACGCTAAAATCTTTCTCTCCTCGTATCTTCCCTCCCCATCCGGCATGACCACTGCGAGGAGGATGTAGAGGATAACGATCTTGGGTTCCAACACGAACGCGACGAGGAAGAGCAGCCTCACTATCGTGGGATCCACTTCGAAGTACTCCGCCAGCCCGCTGCAGACTCCAAAGAGTATCCTGTCCCTTCCCTTCCTCAACCTCTTTTCCATTCCAGCCCGTTTAGGGTCTTCAGCCTATAAATAATTTCGCAGGAGTGTTCCAAGTAGCACGCCCTGTTGAACGCTTCCCATATGTCCTTCCCGGCCGAGTAGATCCCGTGCCCCCTAACGACTACCGCTCCCCCTTTCCCGATCTCCTCAGCTATTTTTCTGGCCAGATCCTCGCTTCCGAATTCCCCTTCGACTACCCTTATTCTCTTCAGGAAAAGGGAGCCTTCGAGGTCGAGAGGAACTATCTCGTCCATCGCGAACGACAGAACGACGTTGTATATTCCGTGACAGTGCAGGATCGCGTCGTAGTCCGTTCTCTCGTACACCGCCCTGTGAACGGGGAGGTCGCTCGAAGCCTCATCGGAGCGTTCGTCCATCCGAAGCACCACGAAGTCTTCGGGAGTTAAATCGTCCAGCATAGTCCCGGTCTTCGTTATGACTATCGAGTTCCCTACCCTACAGCTCATGTTTCCGCTCGCACCGTCGATTAGCCTCAAACCGGCCAGCTTCCTTCCGACCCTTATCATATCGACTATCCTTCCCATCATAAGCTATCCTCTCCCTCAACCTGACCACGTCTCCGATTACTATCACCGCCGGAGCCTTAACCCCCATCTCCTCTGCCAAGTCCGCTATGTTCTCTAACCTCCCGACAACGACCCTCTGCTTATCGGTGCACCCGTTCTCTATTATCGCCACGGGAGTTTTTGGATCCTTCCCGTGCTCCAGCAACCTCTCCACGTTCCTCCTAAGCGTCGAAACCCCCATGAGTATCACTATCGTCGCGTTGAGCTTGGCCAACGCATCCCAGTTTAACCTTTCCCTCGCCTCCCTTCCGGTCACGAACACCACGGCGGGATCGTAAGCCCTGTGGGTTATAGGAATCCCCGCGCAGGCAGGAACCGCTATAGCAGACGTTATTCCCGGTATTACCTCGAACGGAACTCCGTGTTTTGCCAAGAACTCCGCCTCCTCCCCGCCCCTCCCGAACACGAACGGATCTCCTCCCTTTAACCTAACAACGACCTTCCCCTCCTTCGCCAGCCTGACCATGAGCTCGTTTATCTCTTCCTGCTTCATCTTGTGCCTTCCCGCCCTCTTTCCAACGTCTATGAGCTCGGCGCCCGTTCTTTTAATCAGATCCTTAAGACCGCCTATTAGCTCGTCGTAAAGGATAACGTCCGCCCTCTCTATTACCCTCAACGCCTTCAGAGTCAGGAGCTCCGGATCCCCCGGCCCAGCTCCGACGATGTAAACCTTTCCGGTCACTTCAGAAACCTCCCCGCTCTTTCCCTGAGATCTCTCGCAATCTCCCTCGCCTCCTCTACGGCGCTCTTGGGATTTAGCACCTCCTCCACCCTCAACTCCTCCTTTCCATCCGGGGAGAGTATCTGGCAAACGAGCCTGACCTTTCCCCTCCACTCCGCATATATCCCCGCGGGAATGGCGCATCCCACTCCGAGCTCCCTCAAAACGGTCCTCTCCACCTCGGCCTCGAGAAAAGTCCTCTCGTCGTTCATGAATTCCACCAAATCCTCCTCTCCCTCTCTAACTTCCACCGCTATTATTCCCTGATTTGCGGGCGGAACGAACGTATTCGGATCGAGCCTCTGATACCTCACTTTCAAACCGAGCCTCTGCAACCCCGCCTCCGCCACGACTATCGCATCGTACAACCCGTCCATCAGCTTCCTCAACCTCGTATCCACGTTTCCCCTCAGGTTCTCGAACCTCAGATCGGGTCTGTACCACTTGAGCTGTGCCCTCCTCCTCAAGCTCGAAGTCCCTATCACCGCCCCCTCCCTTATGTCCTCGAGCCTCGACCCGTCCCTCGATACGAACGCATCGCAAGGACTGTCCCTTTCGAGAACGGCGGCCACCTTGACGCCCTCCAACCTCTGGCTCGGTATGTCCTTGTAGCTGTGAACCGCCACGTCGATTTCTTTGTCCTTTAAAGCGAGTTCGAGCGTTCTAACGAAAGCACCCGATCCCTTGAACTCGTACAGCGGTTTGTCCTTCATTATGTCTCCGGTGCTCTTTATTATCCTTATCTTGACCTCGTATCCCCTCTCCTTCAACCTCCTAACTACCTTCTCCGTCTGCGCGAGCGCGAGCTTGCTCCCCCTCGTTCCCACTACAACCTTCTCAGACATGCTCCTACCGCCTCTATCGTCCTCTCGACATCCTCCTCGTCGTGAGCGAAGCTAACGAAACAGCATTCGAACTGCGATGGTGGGAAGAACACGCCTTCCCCGAGCAACTCCCAGAAGAACGATACGAACCTGTCCTTATCGAGCCTCAACGCGTCGGAGTAGTTCTTGGGAACGTCTCCGAAGTAAACGCAGAACATCGAAGCTATGTGGCCGACCGAACAGTTAACGTTCGAATCCTCTATCTGATCCCTTATCCCCTTGACGAGCTCCTCCGTCGTCGAGTTGACCTTCCCGATTACGTCGTTTTCGATCATGAACCTGATCGTCGTGTACCCCGCTGTGAGGCTTAGGGGGTTTCCGCTGAACGTTCCCGCCTGATACACCGGGCCGGAGGGGGCGACCATCTCCATGATCTCTCTCCTTCCTCCGAATATTCCTATCGGCAACCCTCCGCCCGCTATCTTTCCCAGAGTCGTTAAATCCGCCTTGACGCCGTAATACTCCTGCGCTCCACCGAGCGAAAGCCTAAATCCCGTTATTACCTCGTCGAATATTAGCAGGACGTCGTTCTCCTCCGTTATCCTTCTAACCTCCTTGAGGTATCCCTCCTCGGGGAGTATCAAGCAGGAGTTGCCCATTACGGGCTCCATTATGACGCAGGCGAGATCGTCTCTGTTCTTTTCCACTACGTCGCTCAAAGCCTCCACGTCGTTGAAGGGAACCTGCAGGGTGTTCTTAACGAAGTCTACCGGAACTCCGGCGGAGTTGGGAATACCGTGTGTGGTCGCACCGCTACCGGCCTTAACCAAAACCGCGTCGTGGGCACCGTGAAAGCTCCCCTCTATCTTCACGATCTTGTTCCTTCCAGTAAACCCTCTCGCAAGCCTTATCGCAGCCATAGTAGCTTCGCTACCCGTGTTTACGAACCTGACCATGTCTATGCTGTCGAACAACTTCGTTATTAGCTTCGCATACTCTATTTCGAGTTCTATCGGTGTGCCGTAAAGCCATCCCTTCTCGAGTTGTTCCTCGATCGCCTTTTTGACGACGGGGTTCGCGTGACCGAGTATTAGGGGTCCGTAGGCGAGGCAGTAGTCTATGTACTCGTTCCCGTCGACGTCGTAGATCTTGGAACCCTTCGCGTGAGACGTATAGAACGGAAAAGGTTTTACCGCTCTAACGGGGGAGCTAACGCCACCGGGCATCAGCTTTACCGCCTCTTCGTAAAGCTTCTTCGACCTATCGAGCTTCATGGGTTAAGTTCTCCACGTCCGCAAGTTAACGTTAACGCTTTTACGATTAACGTTCCACCGTATCGATGATAGAACTCACCCCCGACAGAGCCCTTATAATCGAAGATACCGCAGTTGTCGCCGACCTTCACCTCGGCTTGGAGAACTACTTAGGAGCCCCGAGGATGCAGATAGGGGACATAGTTGAGAGATTGAGGGGTGTCGTCGAGGAGTACTCCGTGAGCAGGGTAGTCGTCGCTGGGGATCTCAAGCACGAGTTCAGCGGAAACCTTCCATACGAGTGGGATGACGTGGAGACGTTGGTGAGGAGCGTCGATGTCGAGTTGGTTGTGGTCAGGGGGAATCACGACAACTTCCTCGCTGCAATACTGTCCAAGCACGGAATTGAGCTCTTGGAATCCTACGAGGTTCACGGATGGACGATCGTTCACGGCCACAAACCCTGCGATGCCGAAAGGATAGTTATGGGTCATGAACATCCGGCCGTTAAGGTGAGGTACGGTGGGGCGATGTACTCCTATCCCTGCTTCCTGTGGGCGAAGGGTAGGAGGGAGGTTATAGTTCTCCCGGCATTCTCCCCCCTCGTTCCCGGTAGCGACGTCCTTTCGAACGATTTTCTTTCCCCAATCCTTAGGGAGTTCGACCGAGGGGAGATAGAGGTTTACGCGGTGGACGAGGAGGTGGTTTACCTCGGAACGATAACGGAGCTCAGAAAGGCGTTGGAGCGTAAACCGTTTTAAGTTCCGAATCCATACGATTGTCGATGGATTACGAGGAGATCGGTCTTAGGGTTGGAATAGAGATCCACCAGCAGTTGGACACGAAGCACAAGCTGTTCTGCAAATGTCCGACGGTTCAAAGGGACGTAGAGGAATCGAACTTCGAGTTCTTCCGCTACTTGAGGCTTAAGAGGAGCGAGATCGGGGAGGAGGACAGGGCTGCGAAGGAGGAGGTCATGAGGAGCAGGAAGTTCGTTTACAAGTCCTACGATACGACGTGTTTGGTTGA
>CAZQJR010000056.1:0-6098 GCA_964592825.1 uncultured archaeon
TTTGGAGATATCCGCGAGGAAGGGGCACTGTTTGGCCAACGGGCACGTGGCGAGGGTTGCGGAGGAGGTGGGTTGCGAGCTCGTCATAAACACCGACGCCCACGCTCCTCAGGATTTCATAGATACCGAGACTGCGATTAGGATTCTGAAGGGGGCTGGTGTAAAGGATTGGGAGAGGGTTATGGAGAATTCGAAGAGGATACTGAGGCTGAAACGCTCCAAAAAGTTTTAACGGTTTAAAGGTGATACGTATTGGCATGGAAATAAGGAAACTACAGCTCATCGGCGGCTCGAGTTACATGATAAGCCTGCCCAAGAGTTGGGTCAGGGAGAACAACCTGAGTCAAGGTGACGAACTGATAGTTCAGGTCGATAGGTGCTTCGTTAAGATATTTCCGAAAAAGAACGCAGACGACGTCTTCAGGGTGAAGGTGAACGAGATTCCGAGCGTCGATGACAGGTTTTTGAGAAGGTTCATCTACGCCCTTTACATTCAGGGGCCGGATGAAATAGTTATCGAGGACACTCTCTCCCCCAAGGTTATAACCAAGCTCGGCGAGATCGTTAGGGATCTCATAGGTATGGAGATCATCGACGTTTCCGATCGTAGGGTCGTAATGAAGTGTTTGACGGCCTCGGACTTCGACATCGAAGGCGTGATAAGGAGGATGGGGCAGATAATTCTCGAAATGATCGACGTCCTCGAGGAGTTCTTCAAGAGCAGAAACCCTTCATCGCTAAGCGTAATTCCGAAGCTCGAGGAAGAGGCGGACAGGTTCTATCTTCTCGCCGTAAGGCTCGAACACAGGCTTTTGAGGGATCTCTCATGTCCCGCGAAGTGGAACGAGATGAAGAAGCTCATGGGTTTGAGAATAGTTGCGAAGCTGCTTGAAAAGATTGCCGACTCCCTCTACGACGCGTCCGAATTCGCTGCGAGCGTTGGAGGGGACGTGTTGCCCATACTCCTCGACCTCCGTAGGGTGTTCAAAATCGTTCTCGACTCCTACTTTAAGGGCAACGTGGTGGAGTGCGAGGGTGGGATCGAGATGGCGGAGGAGCTCGAGGAGAGCATAATGAGGGCGAGGAGCGTGGATAAGGGCGTTCCGTGTAACCTCGTTCTCGAGTCCCTTCTCGAGGCATGCAGACACGTGAAGTCGATCGGGGAGATAGCTTTTAATAGGGCGGTGAGGGAGAGTGTAGGACATGCCGAACTACCTCGTGGTTCTTCAGGGGGCGTGGGTGGTCAGAAACGTTAGAACGATAAGGGATGCGATGAACATAGCGGTTGCAGAGGCGGGGAAGAGGCTGCATCCGGACCTCGACTTCGTCGAGATAGACGTTGGGGTTACCCAATGCCCCAAATGTGGGGAGAGTCTTAAGAGCGTTTTCATGGTGGCCGGAACAGCTTTGGTCGGGCTGATATTTGAGATGAAAGTCTTCAACGCTCAGAGCAGGGAACACGCTGCGAGGATAGCAAAATCGGAGATAGGAAAGAGGTTGCAGAAGGTTCCGCTTGAGGTTTTGGACGTAGTGGAGATAGACTAAACCCTCTCCAAATCCTCCTTCGGCGGGAAGTTCCTTGCCCCGTAACGTTGAACGTTGTAGCTCGCAGCGAAGTTCCCGATTCTTAAACACCTCTCGATCGGATAGCCCTTCAGATAGCCGTACAGGAATCCGGCAGCGAACGCGTCTCCCGCTCCGGTCGTGTCCACTACCTTCTCAACCTCGAACGCCGGTTCGTAGTACGTTTTTCCTCCGACTATCGCCTTGCTTCCCCTCTTCCCGAGCGTGACTACGAGCACGTCCACGATACCCGCAACGTCGTCTTCGGAAACCCCCAAGCTCCTAAGCTCCGGCTCGGACATTATCACCATGTCCGTGTATCTTAACAACTCCTTCAGCCTATCGAATCCGAGCTTGGTGTAGGGGTATCCGGGGTTAAGGATTACGAACTTGCCCAACCCCTTAGCCCTTTTGGCTATCTTCAGGTGCACCCCGAAGCTCTCTTCGGATGGGAAGGGATCCAAGTAGAACTGATCGACCTCCTCGAACCCTTCCAAATCGAGATCCACGATTCCGGATGCGTAGGGGTGGACGAAGAAAGTTCTCTCCCCCTCCCCGTCAACGTAAACCTCCACCCTACCGGTGAGCTCGTGCGTAACCTTAAGCCTTAAATCCACCCCCTTCATGCTCTCCACGAAAAGCCTCGCATCCTCGTCCCTCCCTATCGTCGAGTAGAACCTGCACTCAACTCCGAAGCTCGACAGCCCCGCTATGACGTTTGCGCAGGCTCCTCCGGGCATCTTGACGAAACCCTTAACCACCGCGTGGCCTCCCCTTTCCGGGAACTCGTCTATCGTGTATATGTAATCGACCAGCGCCGGTCCCACTCCGGCGATCATGTTTCCAACATACACCCCGCACCGATAAGCTTTTTCTCGCTCCGTAACGATATCGAACGGTGAGACTTCCGAAGTGGATGGAGAGGGTGCTCAGGGAGAGGGGAATAGAGGAGCTTTTTCCTCCTCAGGTGGAGGCTATAGAGAGGGGACTTTTCGAAAGGAAGAACATGGTCGTGGCGATTCCAACGGCGAGCGGAAAGACGCTCATAGCCGAGCTCGCGATGGTCGATGAGGTTGCGAGAGGAGGGAAGTGCCTTTACACCGTTCCCTTCAAGGCCTTGGCCAACGAGAAGTTTGAAGAGTTCAGGAAGTGGGAGAGCTTGGGCGTGGAGGTTGGTATCTCGACGGGCGACTACGATTCTAAGGACGAGTGGTTGGCGGGGAAGGACATAATCGTTACGACCGCGGAGAAGGCGGACTCGCTGCTGAGGAACGGGGCGAGGTGGATGAGGGACGTTTCCTGCCTCGTGATCGACGAGATCCATCTGCTCGACTCTCCCGACAGGGGAGCGGTTTTGGAGATCCTCGTAGCCAAGATGAGAAAGCTAAACCCGGAACTTAGAATAATAGCCCTATCCGCAACCATTCCAAACGCGGACGAGATCGCGGAGTGGCTTAACGCCGAGCTAATTAAGAGCGATTGGAGGCCGATCCCCCTCTACGAAGGAACTTTTTTGAACGGCGTGCTCGAGCTCGTGGGTTTGGGAAGCAGGAGGGTTGGTGGGGGTTTCGAGGATCTCGTGGAGGATTGTCTCGAAGGTGGCGGGCAGGTTCTCGTGTTCGAACCTACGAGGAGGAATGCCGAGAGCACGGCGCTAAAGCTTTCGAGGATAACCGAAAGGTATTCTGATGATAACGAGGAATACGCGAAGGCCGTTTTGGAGGAGAACGAGGGTGAGATGAGCAAGAAGCTTTCGGAGTGCGTTTCGAGGGGTTGTGCGTTCCACCACGCCGGTCTTTTGAGCTCTCAGCGTGCTTTGGTAGAGAGAGCGTTCAGGGAGGGGAGGATAAAGGTCGTGTGTGCGACTCCGACCCTATCCGCGGGGGTCAACCTTCCAGCGAGGAGGGTGATAATCAAGAGCTATCGAAGGTTCGACGGATTCAGCAGGCCGATAAAGGTGATGGAGTACAAGCAGATGGCTGGAAGGGCTGGAAGACCGGGTATGGACGAATGGGGGGAAGCAGTGATCGTAGTTAAGAGCGAGGCGGAGAAGGAGAAGGTTTTGAAGAAATACGTTTTCGGGAAGGTTGAAAGGGTGACGTCCAAGCTCGGAGCGGAAAACCACCTTCGATTCCATTCCCTTTCCCTCGTGGCGGAGGGATTCGCGAATAGCTTAAGGGAGCTCGAAGAGTTCTTCTCCAACACTTTCTTCTACCATCAGAACGAGATCTCCCTGAACTACGAGCTCGAGAGGATCATGCTTAGGCTCGACGAGTGGGGGATGGTGGAGTTCGATTACGACGAGATAAGGGTTACCGATTTCGGAAGGCTCGTGTCCAAGCTCTACATAGATCCTTTGACCGGAAGGATCTTCGCCGACGGGTTGGGGAGCGATCCTCTCTATCTAATATGCTCCACTCCCGACATGGAGAGGCTGTACGTCAGGAAGTCTGACTGGTGGGTCGCGAAGGAGGCGGAGGAGAGAGGTTTTCCTAAGGACGATTGGAGTCTAAGGATTCTTAAGACCGCTCTGTGCATCGAGGACTGGATAAACGAAGTTGACGAGGATGCGATATGCGAGAAGTACGGAATAGCCCCGGGAGATCTTAGGAGGCTTGTAGAAAGTTCCGAATGGCTCGCCAACGCTCTGAACAGAATAGCGGAGTTCTTCGGATTCGAAGGCTATCGCAACCTGCCTCTGAGAATTAGGTACGGCGTGAAGGAGGAACTGCTGGAGCTCGTGGAGATAAGGGGAATAGGGAGGGTGAGGGCGAGGAAGCTGTTCAGGGCTGGGATAAGGAGCAAGGAGGACGTCGTCAAAAATAGGGACAGACTTCCGTCAATAATAGGAAAGAAGGTCGCCGAAAGGGTGCTCAGCCAGCTTTCTTCTCCTTCCTGAGGATGCTTTCCGCAGCGATTAGTCCGGTCACCGCCGCTCCGACGATTCCCCTGCTTATTCCCGCCCCGTCGCCTATTGCGTAAACGTTGGGTATGTTTGTCTCCATCTCCGGGCTGACCTTCAGCTTTAGCGAGTAGAACTTTATCTCGGGGGCGTAGATCAGGGTGGAATCGTCGGCAACACCCGGAATGACCTTGTCCAAAGCCTCCAAAGCGTCGAGGATATCATCCACGACCCTCCCCGGATACGCCAAGCTGATGTCTCCCGGAATTGCAGTTTTTAGAGTCGGCTGGACGAGGCGGTTGTTCTTTATCCTCCTCTCCGTGCTCCTCCTTCCCAAGCGAAGATCCTTCAGCCTTTGAACTATCGGGTTTCCACCTCCAAGCTTCGTCGTTATCCTCGCCAGATCCCTCCCCCAGTCGTTCGGATATTCGAAAGGTTCGGTGAATTCGTAATGGCCGAGCAGAGCGAAGTTGGTGTTGTTCGTCTTCTCCTTAGCCTTGCTGTGTCCGTTGACCAAACAGAAGTCCCCGTAGTCCTCCCTTATCACCCATCCCCTCGGGCAAGTGCAGAACGTTCGAACGTAGTCGTCGTGTCTCTTCGTGAGAATTCTCAGTTTGGGATCGTATATTACGGACGTTATCTCGTCCATTATCGACGCAGGAACCTCCACCCTCACCCCGACGTCTATCGCCTTCGCGTTCTCGCTCACCGCTATGTTATACTTCTTGACCCACTTTTCAAGCCACTCCGAGCCACCTCTTCCAACACCCAAAATGAGGTAGTCGTATTCGTACTGCTTTCCGTCGTGCAGGGTAATCTTCTTCCCCTTGGGGTCTATGTCCACGACCGTCTTCCTCGTAAATATCTTCACCCCGTTCTCCTTTAGATACCTCTCGATGCTCTTGATGACCTTCGGAAGCTCGTCGCTCCCAACGTGTCTCTGCTTCAGGGGGACGAACTCGATTCCGGCTGAATTGGCCTTTCTGAGAAACTCCTCTATCTTCTCCTTATCCGTTCCGTAAACTTCGTTGGGCGCCCCGTGTTCCAAAAATATCCTATCGACTTCGTCCATCTTCTTCAGAAGGTATTCGGCGTCGATCAATTCTATTAGATCCCCGCCGACGGTGTAGCTCGACGGGTACTCCGGAATCGCGTAGTTGAGCTTTCCGTCCGATAACCCTCCCGCACCCCCAACACCGAACGTTATGTTGCAGGGCTCGCACTTCGTGCAAAAGCTCTCTGCAAGATCGCTCGGACACTTCCTCTTGTCTATATCCCTCCCGAGTTCGAATATTGCAACTTTGAGCTTTCCGGCCAGCTTATATGCGGCGAAAAGCCCTCCCGGCCCGGCTCCAACGATTATGACATCGTATTTCATACATTTGGACGCTCTTCTGACAAAGTATATTTAAGATTTTTGTCCTCAAACTCCCGCCACCCTCAAGCATCTCCCGACTTCGACCGAATCGATCACCGCCCTATGAACGAACTTCCTCGCCTTTTTGCACGCATCGTAAAGCTTCAAACCCATTGCGAGGTAACAGGTGAGGGCGGAACTGTAAACGCATCCCGTTCCGTGTATCTCCGATCCCGTGACCTCCCCCTCCACAACGAAAGTTCGTCCGGCGTCGAA
>CAZQJR010000057.1:0-7527 GCA_964592825.1 uncultured archaeon
ATCGACGATCTCATAGACAACACGTTCTACGCCCGTATAATCCTGAAGCAGAACGATCACGAGATAGAGGTCGACGCGAGGCCGAGCGACAGCATAGCAATAGCGGTTAGGCTCGCTTGCCCGATATACGTCGAGGAGAAGGTTTTAGACGAGGCCGGAAGGCTTGAAGAGTTGCCCGAGGATTACGTTGAGTTCGACGAGGTGTTCTGAGGAAAATCCTTATTTAGTCGTGAAGACGTATTCGTATGCTCGTCCCCTGGAGGAGGGTTCGTTCTTGGCAGTGCGTAGCGTGCGGTAGGTGTTGCAGAGAATACAGAGTTCCTCTCAGGTTCTACGAGTATCTGAGGCTCAAGTCCACGGGATTCGTTGAGGAGAGGGGAGGCAGGTTTTACATAAGGAAGATCGGAGGGATATGTCCCTTCCAGCACGGAAACCTCTGCATACTTCAGGGCGAACTTAAACCGACCGCGTGCAAGCTCTATCCTTTCTCGATAAGGAAGAAGGGGGACGAGCTCTCCGAGTTCGAGTACGAAGGAGAAACGTTTTACGTTTACGTCGACGTCTCCACCTGCCCGAACATCGTTTTGGGCAGGCCGAACTTTATGATGAGAAAGCTCGTGGAGGAGGCCGTGCAGATATACTTGGGAGAAAAGCGTCGCATGGACTACATAACCGCAAACTTATATAGCTACCCTCCTACGAAACCTTATGAGGGTTCTGCTGAGCAGAAGGGATACCATAAGGCTCCTCATCCTCGCGGAGCTCATAACGAATAGAAACATAAATCAGAGGGAGATAGCCCACCGTTTGAACCTAACGCCTCAGGCCATATCGGAATACTTCAAGGATCTCACTTCCGAAGGGCTCGTTAGGGTGATTCAGAAGGGATTTTACGAGATAACGGAGAAGGGAATAGACTGGCTCGTTAAGAACCTCTTCGACCTCCACCTGTTTTCGGAGGATCTGCTGAAGAGGATATACTCTTACTCCCTCGTGGCCATAGCTGTGGGGGACGTTGAGAAGGGGGATGAGGTGAGGTACTGGTTCGACAGGGGGCTGATTTACTGCACTAAGAACGGAAACCCGAACTCCATAGCGCTAACTTCGGCGAGGGACGGGGAGGAGGTTCTGATAAAGCCGAAGGAGGAGTTTAAACCTCCGAAAAAGGGGAAGGTTACGGTCTTCAAGGTTCCGGACGTGTGCGAGGGTGGAAGCAGGGCCGTGGACTTGGAGGTGTTGAGGGGTTTCGTGGAATCCGCGGACGTGGTGGTGGCTTTGGGGGTTGAGGCTTTGATAGCGTGCAGGAAGATAGGATTGGAGCCCGTGTTCTTCGGAGCTAAGGATGCGTGCGTCGAGTCCGCCCATCACGGATGCAACGTCGTGGTCGTATGCACGGAGAGCCTGATAGACGACATGCTCAGGAGGTTGATAGACGAGGACATACCCTTCGAGGTCAAGCCCTGAACCTCTCGGCAATCATCAGGAAAGCCGGAACGACGGTAAGGCTCGCGAGAAGGCTGAAAATTATCGCAACGAGCGAAAGAACGCCGAACGACCTTATCATCGGGAACGGGGATATTAGCAGGGCACCGAAACCGCCCGCCATAGTTAGGGCCGATGTAGTTATTGCCTTTCCCGTTCTTTCAACCGTTCTAATGACCGCCATCATGGGATCGAAGCTCCTTCTCTCCTCCAAATATCTCTCGAGCACGTGAATGGAGAAGTCTATTCCCAAACCGAGCACCATCGAGTTCATAGTCGTGCTCAGCATCGTCTGCTTCATACCGAACACGAACATGAACGCGTTTACTATCGCTATGACCGTCGTAATCGATACGAGGGGAACCACCGCCTTCGTTATCGACCTGTAAACGACGAGCATAAGGAGGACTATCAGCACGTAAGCGACGATCGTCATCTTCTGCTGCCCGAACATCATCAGCCTTCCCATCTCCATCAGGAGGGGCGTATAACCGGACACGTAGAATCCGTTCTTCCATCCGAAGAATCTGACGTCCTTGTGGAGGGATTCGTACAGCCTCTCCTCTTCGTCGAACGTCTTGACGTGGGTGGCGAGGTATATCGCCATCTGGTTGCCCGAAACGTACCTCTCCCTCACGTAGGACGGGAGCTTGCAGAGCATCGTTTCGAGCTCCAAGTCGTTTCTCGGCAGCCTTCCGAACGTGTTCAGAATGGCCTTTGCCAAGGACTCGTAATCGTCGACGTAGCTCTCTCTGTTCGTTATGTATCTGCCGAGCTCGTCGGCTCTCTTCAGCGTCTTCAAGTCGAGCTTGTCGAAGTCGAGGACGATTACGTAGTAGTGTTGTCCACCTACGACCCTCTCCAACTGCTTCAGGGAAACTATGGCGGGTAGATTCTGCGGAACGTAGTTCCTCGGATTCGTTTCGAGCTTTATTTGGGTGTAAGCGTAGAAACCGAACGCTATCAGCAAAACGGTTACGAGCAGTATCGTTCTGTACCTCTTCGCCGTGACCTTCGCGAGAACGCTTAGAGACCTTTCCAGAATCCCCGTCTCCTCCTCCCTCCTCCCCTCCACCTTCACGTCGCAATCCGTGACCTTCAGAAGGGCTGGGAGAAACGTCAGGGTGAGCACGAAGGCAACGAGGAGTCCGAGGGCTGAGAGGATTCCGAACCATCCCAACGCGGGAACGCCGGAGAAGAGCATCGATAGAAATCCTATGACCGTGGTGAGCATAGCGAGGGCTATCGCCACCCCCGTGCTCCTTATCGCTACGTCTATGGATTCGTCCAAATTTCTTCCCTCCTTCCTCTCCTCCTCGAACCTGCTCTGAAGCTGCGCGGCGTACTCTATAGCCAGTCCTATGAGTATTGGCATGAAACCGTTCGTCACTTCAGTCATCGGAATCCCGAGCACGGGCATGGCTCCGTAAACGAATGCTACGGACATGACGGATATTATTAGGGGAACGAGGGCGAAAATCTTCCTTCTAACGACACCGCTGAACACGAGGAACAGTATGACGACCATGAGTATGGCCGAAGCGAGCGTCGTGACCTTCACGCTACTCCTAACGGCGTTCATTATTTGGTAGTCCACGACGGGCATACCCGTTACGGAAACCGACACTCCCACCGGTTTCGGAACGAACTTCAGAACCTCGTCTATCTCCTTCGCGAGCTCGTTTCTCTGGTTGGACGTCGCTGAGGTGGATATGGATATTAGGGCGAGGGTCTTGGAGGGAACGAGGTCTTTACAGAATCTGGCGATAGTTTCGTCTACGATCAGAGGGTTGTCCGGAATCCTTCCGTATATGGATACGAGTATCGATGCCGGAGAAACGACGTTTTCGACGTACTTCTGACGTTCGAGCTCTTTTCCCAGCGTTAGCATGTACTTCAGAACCCTCCTGCTCGTCACGTCGTCGCCCTTCACGAGTATGAAGACGTTCTCGGATCCAACCCGGAAGTCCTTTGTGAATAGCTTGTAGTGCTGGTATATCGGATCGTTCTTGCCGAAGAACGTGTCTATGCTGTACTCGTAAACGACGTGCTGGGCGGAGTAGAGAGAAAAAATCAGGAGGGAGAGGGTTATCCCTATTATCGCGAAGGGGTGTCTTCTGACTACCTCCGTTATCACCCGCCCCTCCTCCTGAGGGCGTATCCGATTCCGCACAAAGCTAAAACTCCGGCTACCGCCAGAAACAGCAGGACGTTGGGCTTGGCCGGAACTACCTCTATCTCCATCTTCGTCGGCTCGCTTATCACCCAGTCACCTTCGGGGTTCTTGTACTTGACCTCGAGATCCAAGCCGTATATCTTCGGGGTCGCGTCCTTTGATACCTTTATCCTGAAGCTTATCCTCTTCACCTCGCCCGGCCTGATCGTTCCTACGTAAGCGGTGTCGTCGCTCGAGGAGAAGGGATCGACGATGGTTATCCTCGCCGTCGCCTCCCTCGCCGTTACGTTACCCAAGTTCTTTATTTCAACCGTTATCACCTTTTCCTCCCCCTGAGCGATCTTCGGAACGCCCAAGACTTCGAAGCACATCTTGTGGTTGACCCTTATCCCTATCCTTATAGGATCGCTCGTCACCCACTCGTTTAGGGACTTGTACTTGAACAGCAGAGTCGCAGGGTATTCGACGGGAGACGCCTCATCCAGCGCCTTCACCTTGAATACGACCTCGTAAACCTTTCCCGGAACTACGTCGCCGAGGTAGTAGGAGGAGCTTATTACGGAAAGGGGCGGGTTGGTTTGAAGGAGCACGCTCACGTCCTTCAGGTTTCTGTCGAAGCTCATCTCAACCACCACGTTTCCCGTGCTCCCGACGTAAACCCCGCTCAACACCCTCTTTATCTCCACCTTGGGCGGAGGGGCGACGTGGACTCCGAAGGGAACGGGTTTCGATTCGAGAACGTTACCGTATTCGTCCAAGTAAACCGCGAGCACTTCGAAGGTGTAGTTTCCGCCGTCGTCCACGTTTATCCTGATCGGGAACGTGGCTGTTACCTTCTTCCCCGGAACTAGATCCCCGACGTAAACGGCGTTCGTTGTCAGCCGGAGCGTGGACGTCGGAGGGGTTGAAGGCACGGTGGTGGGCATCGTTACGACGGTTGCGGGAATCTTGGGCAAGGTCGTCGCGCCGGGAACGGGCTGGAAGCCGGAGGGTGTTTTGAGGAGAAGGAACGCGTTTCTCCCTACCTTCTCTCCGACGTTCTCGACGACGAGCGTAAGCAGTCCCTTCCCCTTCGCTACGAAGTTCTGGGTTTCAACCTTCAGCACGTCAAGCCTAACGTTCTCCCTGTCCACGTAAACCACTATCGGTATCTTCTCGAACTCGTGGGTGTAATCTATAGAAAGCTCCTCCAAGTAGGATTCCGTACCGTAGTTCGTCACCGTTCCGTACTGGCTGAAGTTTCCGGAGATGGAATAAACCTGAGTCGTCTCCGGCATCTGCTCGGCGTTCAGGGTAACGTCGACGTCGTGGATAATGTCGTACCTTACGTTCATGTAGAGAACGTATCTACCCGCCTTAGCCGAATCGTTGACCTTCAACACGAACTTTAGCTGAAACGGTTTCATCGGAGGCATCGCGGGCAGCTTCTGGACGGGGGTTCTGACCTGTATAACACCGTTGCCCTTGAGGTCGAAGGATACGTTGTATGCCGTGAAGAGTAGCTCCTCCCTTCCCTTGAAGAACTCGGCCTGCTGGGGGTTGTCGTATATTATCCTCTTCTCCTTCGCCGGGTTGTACGCTATGAGCGTGATGACGTTGGTGCCCCGATGGAGGTGGTTAGTTCCGACTACGGACACCGTTACGCTCGGTTTTTCCCTCACGTAGATTGCGTTGACGCATCCGCATGAGACGATCAGGACGGCCAGAATGAAAATCGGACTCATCCTCACGATCCCTACCCCCGTAATGTCGTAGCTGAAGCTACAAAAATGTATATATATAATTTACGAGAGACCGTTCCTCGTAATGAAGAAGATGATCGAAGCTCTCAAGACGTTCGGACTATCCGAATACGAGGCGAAGGTTCTGCTGGCCTTGATAGCCAAGGGGGAGCTTACGGCCAAGGAGGTGGCCGAGTTCAGCGGGGTTCCCAGAACTTCAGTTTACGACGTCATAAAGTCTCTGATGGCCAAGGGACTCGTTGAGGCTTACGGAAAGCCGATGAAGTTCAAAGCCCTTAACTCCGATGAGCTAATGAGGATATTCTCTAAGAAGGTAGAGGAGAATCTTAGATACCTGAGGGAGGAGCTTCCTACGATAGAGAAGGCGAAGACGGAGGAGGTGAACATATACAGGGGAGATCTGGCGATAGACAAGATATCGGAGCTTCTGAAAGGGGCTAAGAGCGTTACGGTCGTGGCCTCCTACGTTCCCGAGGAGATCGCCTACATACTCAAGGAGTTGAATGCGGATGTAAAGGTTTGCGCATCGAACGTGGAGGATTTCGAGGGGATGGGGAGAGTGTTTAAGATAAAGGTCAGGACGAAGTCCAAACACGGGATAATCGTAGTGGACGGTAGGACTGTCGTCATATTCTTCAAGAACGGTCAGATGTTCGCAATCGTAGGGAGCGGAGAGGGTTTCGTGGAATTCTACAAGATGTTCGTCGAATCCCTACTCAACTCGGAAATAGTCGAGGAGATCATGCGGGGGGAGGGATTTGAACCCTCGAACCCCTACGGGACGGGACCCTGAATCTAGTTTTGCCATCTTAGAATACGCCAAACATCGAACAGAGTTCATTCAATGGGTTTCACGGGATAGATCGGCATCCACATGGCAACCTTATGTTAAATACCTTGATGATATGTTACTCGGGCGAATAATAACATCACCTAGAGAATTGGCGGAATTCATAGATGAATACGAGAGAAGAATGGGAAAGAAGATGTCTAAGAATAGAAAAAATGCGATACGAGTTTATCTTAGATTTTTGGTAAAGAAAGGTTATTACAGGCAGAGTCAAGTGGTAGATTACTATCCTATTTTGGAGACGGAGAGGAGCGGTATAAGACAAACAGAAATACCGACGGACGAGCAGATAATCAAAGCTCATGAGTTCCTCCTTGAAAGCGTTAAGAGAGATCCAAAATATGAGGCAAATTTACTCGTTTTTTACCTTCAAGTGTTCGGAGGAGTTAGGCTCATCGAAGCTTGTGACATCCTAAACAATTTTACGGAAGAAGAGCTTACAATTAAAGAGAATTTTGCAAGATACGACCTCTTAACAATGTATAAGAGGATAGGATCAACGAAAGCTAAAGCGGAGAAGAGTAAAAGAGCTTGGGTTTGTTATATGCCTATTTGGGTTGCCAAGAAACTCAAGAGAATCAATGTATCTTACAGTTCCTTAAAGGGTGATAAGTACTGCAATGGCATCGTTACGGGAATAGGTGTAAGGGAATGGTTCAGCACTTTTCTTGGAAGATTAAAGGTTGAAGAGAGAATAATAGAGTTCATGACCGGTAAAACACCCTCTACTATTCTAAGAAAGCACTATCTCGATCTGCTTAGAGAAGCAGATGAAGAATACCCTCGGATTGTTGATAAGTTCCCGATCAGGTGATGCGGTATGTGCTGTCCTCTTTGTCCTCATTTTCCTTGCAATATGTATCTGGAAGGGAACAACGAATGTTGCGAAGACTGTCCTTTGTATTGGGATTGTAATGGAGAAGAGGAGGGTGATTCTGATGAGAATTAATCCAGAAAAAGTGTTATTTTTCATCTTCATCGAGGTTGATGCTGGAGAGAAGGAAATTGACGGTGAAATCAAAAAAGGCTTGGTTTTCAAGCTGAAGTGTACTAAATGTCCTTACGAGTCCGAATTTGCTTTTCTTGGGTTGGATTTAGAAGAGGAGGGGGATGAGGATGATCTATGTTGAAATAAAAGTAGATGATAATTCAATATTAATACCCCTATGGAGATACGTATTATGGCAATTTTTGGTATCAGCTTATTGTATCTTACTGGCGGTGTTTATTGTGGGAATAATAAAAATAACAGCTAATATAAACTTAAATGAATTTGC
>CAZQJR010000058.1:0-7861 GCA_964592825.1 uncultured archaeon
CCAATTACCCCGACGAAACGACGATAATAAACGAGCTTAAGGAAATTACGCCAAAAGTTTATCCCGTTGATGCGTCGAAGATAGCCGAAGAGCTCGGATCAGTTCAGGCGACGAACGTCGTAGTTTTGGGAATGATGGCAAAGCTCGTCGAAATGCCTTTCGGTTTGAAGGAGCTCGAGAATGCGATAAGGGAAGTTTTACCTCAGAAGGTTCGAGATCTCAATTTAAAGGCGTTGAAAGCTGGATACGATGCCGTCTGATCATTCGCAAAATTTATACGTCCATCCCTCCTCCTTACCTTGGGGCTCGTGGTCTAGGGGTTATGACGTCGCCCTTACGAGGCGAAGGTCCCCGGTTCGAATCCGGGCGAGCCCATAGAATATCTTTTCTTCATTATATGTTTTTCATGTTTATATTTGGTTTTTATATTATATTTAATTTAAAAAATAAATAAAATTATTAAAAAATTCATATAAATATGTTGTAAACAATCGACCGAAACGTTTAAATAAATGACTTTACGAAATTGTGATGATGATTACAATTACTATTAGCAGAATTTGATTTGGAGGTGTCGAGTTTGGATGAGCTCGAATATATCAAGAAGAATTTTAGGTGTGCCAAGGGGAGGTTCAGCTTTCCATGTGTAAACGGACTGTGTCCCTACGGAAAGGACCCCATGAAGGACTGTTATCCCAAGCTTCCACCTACGCAAAGAATGCTTTTCGAAGAACTCGTATTTCTCAGATCGAGAATAGCGATAATGATCGGTTTGGGTAAGGTATATGCGTACAGGTTTACTTCGCCCAGAAGGGGTTCGTCTTCCTCTTGATCCTCAGGAACTCTTCGAACGCCTCCTTCGCGTTCTCGCTGAGGGTGTCCATGAGCTCCCTCTCCAAAATCCTCGCGTGGTTTTCCGGCACGTCCACGTAGAGGATCTCGTCTCCCTCCAACTGCCTCCCTATGGTCACCCCGTCTATCGCTATGGCGAGCTCTTCCCCTTCCTTCGCGACGCTGACGTTCTTTCCCTCCTTCTGCATGCTCCTTATGGTTCCAACGGGGGTTCCGTCGGGCTTTATCAGCTTGACGTCCTTCTTTATCTCCCCCGCCAGAACCCTCACGCCTATTATCGCGGGCTTGCTCCTCCTGAATATGAACTCCTTGAGGAGCTTTATCTTGCCCGGCTTTATCAGAGCCTCTATCCTCTGCCTCTCCCTCATCTGCCTTACTTCGTCCCTCCACTTCACGTAGTTGTCGACGAGGGAGTAGATGACCTGATCCTGAAATATCTTGACGTCGAACTTCTTGGCTTCTTCCTCGACTCCCGGCAAAAGCTTGACGTTGAAGGCCAAAACTACCCTGTTAACCTCATCCTTATTTGCTGAAGCTTCAACGATGTCCCTCTTGTCCACGTCTCCGACTTCGGCCTTCTTTATCGGTATCCCAGCGCCCTTCAACTCGTTTATGAGCGCCTCGAGCGATCCCAACGTGTCGGTCTTTAAAACCACACCCTCCTCATCCGTCCTTATCGCTATGGCCTCGTATTCCTTCTTCACCCTCTCCCTGAACTTCTTCACGTCCTCCTCGCTCTCCACAACTTCGAACTCGCTTCCCGCCAGAACACCTTCGAGGTTCGGGGCGACTATCTTTACTCCCGCCGCTGCGGTAACCTTGTCCACCCTCTTGAACTTGCTCTCAACTCTCATCTCCTTGGCCGGACGGGGCTTTAGTATGCCCTTCACCCTCGTCACTATGACGTCGTCTATTCCCGCTATGGCTATCCTGTCCCCCACCTTCAGCGTTCCGTCGTAGAGTATCACGTCGCACGTAACACCCAACCCCTTCTCCTCCTTAACCTCCAAGATCGTCCCCTTCGCCTTGCCCTCCACGTGAAGCCTGAGCTGTTCCTCAAGATACTTCTGAGCCAATCCGACGAGAACCATCAACAGTTCCGGAATACCCTCTCCCGTAACCGCCGATGTGGGGATTATGGCTACGGTTCTCGTGAAGTCCCTTATCCTGTCGAACCTGTCCGCGTTGAATCCGTGCTCGTAGAGCTTTCCTATGAGCTCGTAAATCCTGTTTTCCAAATTTCTCTTGGCGTATTCATCCTGCTGAGCCCAACTCTTTAAAAACGGCGCGTCTTCCAAACTCCTCCATCCCGGAATCCTGTCTATCTTGTTCGCAGCAACTACGAAAGGCGTTCTGAACGTCTTCAAGATCGATATGGCCTCCTCCGTCTGGGGCTTGAATCCCTCGTTTATGTCGACTACGAGAATGGCCAAATCGGCTAAAGCTCCTCCTCTCCTCCTCAAATTCGTGAAAGCCCTGTGCCCGGGAGTGTCTATGAAGAGCAAACCGGGGATCGTGACCTTGAACTTCTTGAGGTAATCCTTGCAGATCTTCTTTATGATGTCTATCGGTATCTCCGTAGCTCCAATATGTTGCGTAATGCCACCAGCTTCTTTAGCGGTTACCCTCGTCCTCCTTATTCTATCGAGTAGCGTGGTCTTGCCGTGATCAACGTGACCCAAGACGGCGACGATGGGGGTTCGTAGTGGTTTCTGCTCTTCCCTCTTCTTTTTCGCCATCGCTACCACCGGAAGTGTGAGAACAGCGGGTAAAAAACTTTACTCGTAAAGCCAATCCTCGTCGATCCTCTTGTAATCGAAGATCTCTTCGGGTTTGAAGAAGAGCGATATCTCCCTTTCAGCCGATTCGATCGAATCCGACGCGTGGATAACGTTCCTACCAATGTCCATTCCGTAATCCCCTCTTATCGTTCCCGGCTGAGCTTCCTGCGGATTCGTGGCCCCCACGATGGTTCTGACAACCTTGACAGCGTTCTTCCCCTCAACGACCATCGCGACCACTGGGCCGGAGGTTATGTAGTCCACGAGGCTCTCGAAGAATGGCTTCTCCCTGTGTTCGGCGTAGTGGTTTTCCGCGAGCTCCCTTTTGATCCACAGCATCTTCATTGCTACGATCTTCAGCCCCTTTCTCTCGAGCCTCGAGATTATCTCCCCAACGAGCCCCCTCTGCACGGCGTCGGGCTTTAGCATCACGAACGTTCTCTCCATCGCGGAGCCTCCTCTACTTCGCTCCACCCTTTACGTAATACTTCGTCCACTTCAGCTTCCTCGGATTCCTCTTAAGCTCGAGCATGTTCTTCTCGCACTTCCTTGAGCAGAAGTATAGGATTTTGCCGTCCTTCCTGACGACCATCTTGCCCGTCCCGGGCTCGATCTCGTAACCGCAGAACGAGCATATCCTCTTCTCCATTCCCACCACCTCACTTCACCATAAGCTTTCTCGCCTCTCTTGCGGTTTCCTTTATCATGAGAACGTCTCCAACCCTCACTGGCCCGAGAACGTTCCTCGTTATGATCCTACCTTTGTTCGGCCCGTCCAGTATCTTCACCTTCACCTGCGTCGCCTCACCGTGCATCCCCGTTCTCCCTATTATCTCTATAACCTGAGCCGGAGCGATGTCCTCCTCTTCCGCCATGGTATCACCTCGCCACGTAAAATATATAAAGTTACTTCCTGAGACCGCTCAGCTTCTCTATTATCGATTTGAGCTCCTTCTTCGCTTCTCCCTCGTCTATTATGCACGCCGAAGCAGCCGCGACCTCTATGCCAGCAGCCTTTCCGAGCTCGTCCTTGCTCTTAACGTAGATGTAGGGTATGTTCTTCTCCTCGCAGAGCAGGGGCAGGTGGGCGACGATTTCGGGCGGATCTACGTCCATGGCTATGTAAACGAGCTTGGCCAAACCCCTCTCAACCGCCTTCGTAGTTTCGTTCGTTCCCTTCTTTATCTTTCCGGTCTCCCTCGCCTTTTCGAGCAACGCCAGAGCCTCAGCCTGCAAATCCTCGGGAACCTCGAACCTCACGTAGACCATCATACCACCTCCTTCCGTTCGTCATCATTCATCGGACTTTAGCAGAAGGGGAAGTTGGGTATTTATACCTTTTCTCCCAAAATCCCGTTCCATATGAACGTGGTCGATCTCTTCGCCGGTGCGGGGGGATTCGCGAGAGGGTTCGAGTTGGAGGGATTCAGGGTAATCGTTGCTGTTGAGAACTTCAAGCCAGTTGCGGAAACCTACAAGGCGAACTTTCCTAACGCCGAGGTGATAGTGAGGGACGTTAAGCTCGTTACCGGCAGGGAGATCGAGAGGATGTGTGGTGACGTTGAAGTCCTCATCGGATCTCCGCCATGCGAACCCTTTACCTCCGCAAACGCTGGGAGGATGAGGAGACCTGAGGATAGGCTTTACGTCGATAAGAGAGGACAACTGACCCTACACTTCATAAGGCTCTTGAAGGAGCTCAGGCCGAAGGTATTCGTCATGGAGAACGTGCCAAAGATCTTGGAACTTAGGGGGGCGCTCGAAAGGGAGTTCAGGAAGGCGGGTTACGACGTCCACTTCAACGTCCTAAAAGCCGAAGACTTCGGAAATCCGTCCAGGAGGACGAGGGTTTTCGTGTCGAACGTCAGGATTAAGCCTGAGCGTGTGAGAAGGAGAGTGAGGGTCATAGATGCCATAGGGGATCTGCCGGAGCCAGACGGATCCATTCCGAACCACGAGATGACAAAAATCCCGAAGAGCAAGCTTGAGAGGGTTAGGAGGTTGAAGTGGGGGCAGAGCCTCGTAAGATTCGAGGGGGCGGGGAGGGTTTGCACGAACTTCGTCAGACTGCATCCCTACAAGCTCGCTCCCACGGTCATGGGTAAGGCAAGGTTCATACACCCCTTCGAAGATCGGTTGCTCACAGTAAGGGAGCACGCGAGGCTTATGGGCTTTCCGGACGATCACGTCTTCTTGGGCGGGAAGAACGTTCAATACGACATGGTTGGGGAGGCGGTTCCAGTTCCGCTTGCCAGAGCTATAGCGAGCTTTCTGAAGAAAACGATTTAGACCACGTATATGGCCGGCTTTCCGGGTAACGCGAGGTTTCTCTTCTCCTCAGGCACCTTGCTCTCGTCCAAGATAATCTTGACGCCCAACTCCTTCTCCAGGAACTCCAAGTTCTTCTCCACTATCTCCCTCTCGTTCTCCACGAACGGAATCCTCTCCTTGAGATACCTCTTCAGGAAGGCTGAGACCTCCTTCGCCATCCTCCTGAACCTTTCCTCCTTCATTATCTCCGACATCGCTTGCTTCATCTCCTTCCCTCTCGCCCTCTTGGCTATCTCCACCTTCCAGTCCTCAGCGAAAGCTACGTAAACCTCCTTTGGCTCCTCGACGAACTTCATAACTTCTTTCACGTCCTCCATGAAGTTCCTTATGTACTCCTCAACCGCCTCCGCCTCCTCGTCCACCTTGCTCTCGTCGAACTCCGGATAGCTCTCCAAGCTTATGAAGGAGTCGTGTTTCAAGTGCCAGAGCTCCTCGCATATGTGCGGGATAAAAGGGGCGAGAAGCTTGAGCCAGTCGTCCAGTATGGCTGCGAGGTTGTTTCCTCCCCTCCTCAGATACCACCTCACGTCGTTCATGACTTCAAAGAACGCAGAATTTACCGCCCTCCTCGTCTGCAACTTCTCCATCGCATCTCTCGTCTCCCTTATCGCTTTCTGGAACCTGCTAATTAGCCATCTGTCGAGCTGATCCAACTCCTTCGGTTCTCTCACGTAATGCTCCTTCACCAAGTTGTAGAATCGCCTGAGGTGCCCGGCCAAAGCCTCCACGTCCTTCTTCCTCCAATCCGCGTCGCTGTCGTATTCTGAGGCGTGGAGGATGTAAAGCCTTGTCACATCCGCTCCGTTCTCCGCAACGGCTCTCTTCATAGTGAGCAGAGGGCCTTTACTCTTGCTCATCTTCTTCCCTTCCAAGCTTACGTAACCGTTCACCGCTATCGCCTTAGGCCAGTGCTCCTTCGGGAATATCGCAACGTGGTGGAAGAGGAAGAACAGCAGGTGGTTCGCAACCAAATCCTTTCCACTGCTCCTCAGATCGACGGGATACCAGTATAAGAAATCCCTCCTGATCCGCTCGACTGTCTCAACGTCCAGCCCGGAACTCTGAGAGGCTTTATCCGCGGATCCAATTCCGAGGAGAACGTAGTCCAAGAATTCGGGAGTTACGTTCTCAGCCTTAAGCGTTCCCTCGTTTATGAATTTTGCGAGGATGTAGTAGGCCATGTATATCGTTGAATCCGAAAGGCTTTCGATCAGCCACTCCTTGTCCCAAGGAATGCGAGTGCCCAACCCCTTCCTCCTCGCACAGGCCTTGTCCTTCAGCCACTCTATCTTGTTTCTGAACTCTTCCTTGTAATAGTCGGGGATTATCGTCATCTCTTCAAGCCACTCCAAAACCTTCGCCTTCCACTCCGGATTGGAGTAGTTGAGGAACCACTGATCCCTCACAACTTTAACGACGCACTTCGTCCCGCACCTGCAAACGACCGGCTTCTCGCTGAACTCGTAGAAAACGTCCCCTATGCCCAAGTCGATTAGATCCTTCTGCAGGACTTCCTTTATCTTCGAAACCTTCATCCCCGCGTACTTGCCGGTGTTTTCGAGCAGAACGCCCTTGTGGAACTCCTTCTTGTAAACTATCTTCGTCGCCCTGTCGAGCAGATCCCTCTCGCTTTGACTCCCTATTCCGAGCTCCTTCGAAACCTCCACCGCCGGAACCTCGTAGCTTTCACCCTCTATCCTTATAAGAACTATCGGCTCGATTTCGATAAGCTTTCTCTCTATCCCGTATCTCGCGAGAACTTCCTCGTCCTTCTTCAAATCCTCCAGAGCGATGTAATCGTAGGGAGCGTGGGCGGGAACGCTCATGACTATTCCCGTTGCGTTGTCGGTGTCTACGAAGTCCGCCGGAAGTACGGGGACGACGATCCTCCTCAGAACGTCGTAACCCTCCACTTCTCCCTTTACGGCCTTCTTGAAGAGTTCTATGAGCTCTCTCGCGAGATCTCCCTCCATTATCTCCCTAACGACCCTCCTTATTCTCTCCTCCTCTTCCAACCCCTTAAACCTCTCCCCGTCCTTCAGCAGGTGGGCGATCCTGTCGATGAGCATTCCCGCGAGCATGGGATTCACGACGAACCTGCCGACGATGTCCTTGGCCTCCACCTCCTCAACCACCTCGACCTCCTTCTCCTGATACCTCAGCTTCTCGCTCGCCTCCCTGCTGAGCAACCACACCTCCCCGTTCACCTTCGCGACGACATACTTCGTCGGCTTGACCCAGATGTTAGTCACTCCGAAGATCGTCTCCGGCCTGAGCGTGGCGCAGGGGAATACGATCTTCCCGAACCTCTCGTGCCACGAGTAGAGCTTCACGACGGTGAAATCTACTATCGTCGCCTCTTCTCCCATTAGAAGATCGTGATCTTCGACGGGGTTTTCGTCGTTCGGGCAGTATCTCACCGGATGCGATCCCCTGACGACCAACCCCTTCTCCTTGAGCTTCCAGAACTGCCACTCGATGAACCTCTGGTAGGGGGGATCTGTTGTCGTGAACTTCCTCCTCCAGTCTATGGAGTATCCGATGTCCCTTAAAGCCCTCTCAGCTTCCTTAGAGAAGTATTCTACTATCCTCTCCGGAGTCGTCAGCGTGAGCAGAACATCCTCCGGCACGTCGTGATATTTGGTGTAGACCTCAATAGTTCGGGGATCCCTCTTCGCTATCAACTCCGCGAGACCTATTATCGGAGTTCCAGTTACGTGGAATCCCATCGGAAATAGGACGTTGTAACCGCACATCCTCTTGTATCTCGCCACCGCATCCCCTATCGTGAACGTTCTGCAGTGGCCGACGTGGAGGTTACCGTTCAGATAGGGGTAGGGGATCGTTATGAAGAACTTCGGTCTTTCATCGGGATCGGCCTCGAAGATCTTGGCCTT
>CAZQJR010000059.1:0-9982 GCA_964592825.1 uncultured archaeon
GTCGTCCAAGAAAATCTCGAGCACGATCTCCTTACCCAAGTCCTCTATGACTTCGGCGCCAATCAGTATGTCGGACGCGAGCGCTATTGCCCTCCTGTGCTCCTCCGTGTACACCTTGACCTTGAGAGAGTCGTATCCGGCCAAGTAGTATGATATTATCCTCCTGATCAAGGACTCCCCTTCGAGATCCTTCGCATCTATCGTCGCGAACCTCTTCTGCCTGTCCTTCTCCTCTATCGAAATCGTTATGCTTTTCTCCCCTATCTCCATCAGAACTCCGTCTCCGGCCTTAAGGCCGTTCCTCTCAACCCACTCCTTCGGTAGCGTTATTATGTAACTGCTCCTCCCGCTCGAGTATATCTTCCTGACTTCCCTCCTCATTTTATCCAGACCCTTCTACCCTCCTCTATGAATATTATTCTCGCCCCGACCTTTCCCAAGAGATCCCCGATCCTCTCGAGATGTCTCGCCGTAAGAACCCAATCTACCGAACATCCGCACATTTCGGACATGTAATCCATCGCCTCAACGTAGTACCTATCAACGAGATCGTCGAGAGCCCAAAGCTGAGTTCTCAAGTGCTCTATGTCCCCCTCGTAAGCCCTCTCTATAACCTCGAACATCGTTAGCAGGGTGTCCACCATGTGCTCGAACTTCTCGAGCAAGAACTCGTCGTCGCAGTCGTACATGGATATCTCCTGCGTTAGATCGGTTATCCTCTCGTAGCTACCGGCTATTCTCATCATACTGATTATAAACCTAAGATCCCTCGCCACCGGTTGGTAGAGCGCTATGGCGGTTACGCAGTGGAAATCTATGTCGGTGTTGAGAACGTCCGCGGATTGCTCTATCTTCACGGCCTCCTTCCTCGCTTCATCGTCTCCTTTGAGCCCATCAAGGCAGATCTCGACTCCCCTCTTGGCCAACCTGTGCATCTCCAAAACGTCCGACTTGAGAGCCTCCAACCTCCTCTCTATCATCATCCCATCCTCCCCGTCAGATACTTCTCGGTAAGCTCCTCCTTCGGATTCTCGAAAATCTCCTCCGTCTTCCCAACCTCGACGAGCTTGCCCATGTAAAGGAACGCGACGTAATCGCTAACTCTTGCCGCTTGGGCTGGAGAGTGCGTTACGATGACTATCGTGAGCTCCTTCTTCAACTCGTAGATCAACTCCTCTATCTTTCCGGCACTAACCGGATCCAAGTTGGCTGTCGGCTCGTCCATTAGAAGAACGTCTGGCTTTAAGGCCAAAGCCCTCGCTATGCAGAGCCTCTGCATCTGACCGCCGCTCAGATGGGCGGCCTTCTCCTTCAACCTGTCCTTGACCTCCTCCCAAAGCGCAGACTTCCTCAAAGCCCACTCAACGAGTTCGTCGAGCTCCTTCTTGCTCTTGACGAGCTTGTTGTACCTGACTCCGAGGGCTATGTTGTCGTATATGCTCATGTGCGGAAAGGGGTTCGGCATCTGGAACACCATCCCTATTCTCCTCCTCACCTCCACTTCGTCCATCTCGTAAACGCTCTTCCCGTAAAGCTTCACGTCCCCCTCGACCCTCGCCATCTCGTTTAATTCGAGCAACCTGTTGAAGGCTCTTAGAAGGGTCGACTTACCGCATCCCGAAGGCCCCATTATGGCGAACACTGTTTTGTCGGGAATGCTCAGGCTCACGCCCTTTATCACCTGCTTGCTACCGTACCAAACCTTCAGGTCTACAGTCTCTATAGCCTTCACAGCTTCACCTCCTTAACGCTCAGCCTTATCGGAAGGAATATCGCCAAGAATATCAGCATCAAAACGAGAGAAGCTCCCCAAGCTATTTCGTGGTAGTTCTCGTACGGCTGTTGGACGAGCTGATATATCAGTAGGGGTATCGCTCCTATCGGCCTGTCTATACCTTGGAAGTAAACCGTGTACGAGCCTCCGGCCGTGAACAGGAGTGGCGCGGTTTCTCCTGCAACCTTCGCGATGCCTATGAGTATTCCGGTTAGAATTCCCTTCCTCGCGAGGTTCATCATTATCCTGAACACAACCGTTCTCCTCCTCAACCCCAACGCGAACGCTCCCTCCCTGTAGCGGGACGGAATTTCTCTCAGCGATTGCTCGGTATACACGGCGACGTAGGGCATCATAACGATCGCGAGGGCGAGGGCACCTGCCAAGGCGGAGTAGGATCCCATGGGAATCACGAGGATGTCCATGACGAACAGTCCTACGAGTATGGTCGGAAATTCCATCATTATGAGCAGCAGCGTTCTCGTGGCCTTACCTATTACGCTGTTTGGATACTCTGCGGAGAAGACCCCCGTCAAAACGGCTATGGGCAGACCCATCAGCGTGGCCAAGACGGTTAGGACGAACGTTCCAACTATCGCCGGCCCTATTCCTCCCAATCCCTCGCCCGGTGCGGGGAGAGTGCCCGTCAGAAACTCCAAACCGCCCTTCAAAAGAACGGGGACGCCGTTGGCGAACACGCAGTAGAGTATGTGAAACAGGGGAAGAATCGTTAACACGGTGGCGAGCACCACGTAGGCTACGAACAGCCTATCCTTAAGCTTTCGCATAGCTCCACCTCCTCAAGAGCAACAGCCCGGCGACGTTGACCACGAGACCTATTACGAACAGAGCCAAGCCGGCTGCGAACAGAGCAGAAGGCATGTACTTGTATATGAAAGCGTTTCCAAATTGGTTGGCTATTAAGGAGGATATAGTGTATCCGGGGGCGAAAAGGCTCGGATTTATGTTGAACGTGTTCCCCACGACGAGACTGACCGCGACAGTCTCTCCTATAGCCCTCCCGAATGCCAGCAGGAGCCCGGCGAGTATCGAAGGCTTTATGTATCCCAACAGAACCTTGGTCGCCTCGAACCTCGTCAGACCCAGCGCAAACGCCCCCTCCCTGTAGACTTGAGGTATCATCCTGTAAGCTTCCCTTATTATGGCACAAGCGAACGGCGTAACCATTATCGCGAGCAGGACTCCGGCGGAGAGGTAGCTGTAACCCGTCAAGGGCGGGTAAGAGAAGAGGGGGATGAAGGAGAAGTGCTCGTAAAGTGGCTCCATCACGAACTTCTTGAGGAAGGGAACCAAGACGAACGCACCCCATATACCGTACAGAATCGTGGGCAAGCCGGCCATGATGTCCGTGGCGACTATCAACGGTTCCTTCAACCTCTTGGGGGCGTAGTCCACTATGAATATGGCGAAACCTATGGAGAGGGGTATAGCTATGAGTATCGCTATTATCGACGTGTAAAGACTGCCGTATATCGCAGCCAGAACCCCGTAGAACTCCTGCCCGGTTTCGCTCGCCTTCCAAACGTTAGTAGTGTAAATGGCGAGCCCTTCCTTTTCGAAGATGGGTAGGGATGCGGTGAAGTAAACGATAAGCATCAGAAGGAAAATTCCGAATACGACCGAAGTGACCGGTAACAAAGCCAACTTGAACCTGTCCATCTTCATCGGAATCCCTCCAAAAAAAAAATTAGGAAATCTGTTGAACCGCCTTCAGCCCAATCTCCGCAACGTCCTTCGGAAGCGGAACGTATCCCTTGACTATGTGCTCACTCTTCTGCCCCTCCGTCAGAACCCAAGTCCAGAACTCCTTAACAGCTTTTGCAACGTCGGGGTTGGAGTAGTGCTTCCATACGAGGGCATGGCTGAAGGCGACGAGCGGGTAGGCTTCCTTCCCCGGAGCGTTCAGGAACTGGGAAACGTCCTCCTCGTAACCCTTGTCCGGAGGAGGTATGAAAGCCTTAACGGCTTTAAACGCGTCCTTTATCGTCGTTTCGTTCGGAAGGACGTAGTTACCGTCCCTGTTCTTTATGGCGACTATCTTCAGGTTCTCCTTGAGGGCGTAGGCGAGTTCCGTGTAGGCGATGGAGTAGGGGGTCTGCTTCAGTATCGCCACGACGCCCGGGTTGCCTTCTCCCGCAAGACCCCTCCCCATCTTGTCGACCGGCCAGTTTACGAGCTTGCCACTCCCCACCTTCTCCTTGAACTCCTCACTTACGAGGCACAGGTAGGAGGTGAATATCTTAGTCGTTCCGCTCGAATCCGCTCTGTGGATCACTATGATCTTCTTGTGCGGGAGGTTCACGCCGGGGTTCTGGGACTTTATCTCGGGATCGTCCCAGTAAACGACCTTGCCCATGAATATGTCCGCTATCGTCTTGCCGTCGAGCTTCAGGTGATCGACTCCCGGAACGTTGTACGCGACGACGACCGCTCCGAGTATCATCGGAAACTGAAGGGGCTGGCCTCTCTTCTCGAACTGCATCCACATGCCCTTAGAAACGGGAGGATCGCTACACGCGAACTCCACGAGCCCCTGCTTGAAATCGTTCTGCCCGCCTCCGCTTCCCTTCCCGACGTATTCGACCTTTATGTTTGGATGGGTCTTCTCGAAGTCCGCTATCCACTTCTGCATTTGAGGCAAGGGAAACGTCGCCCCGCTCCCGTGTATGACCACCACCTGTTTCTGACCGTGCTGAGCGCATCCGAGAAGTGCGACGGCCAGAAGCAGTATCAGAGCTCGTTTCATGTGATCGATTGATCGGATTTTGAATATATACTTTACCCAAATAATCCATAGATCGGTCGGATCGATATATATGATATATATCGAACTCGATCGAATCGTGCTAAGATGGCGTCGACATCGATGTATGATAAAAACATCGTAAAGATCGATCTATTTTTTATTTAGAAAAAATTTATATTCGTTTTTGGATTAGTTGTTAATATGATCGGTGTGTGTTCGTCTATGGTTAGGGAGTTCGGAGGAGTCATCGACGCGAACGAGGTCGAGCTCATAGAGCTATCTCTTGCCGACACGGATTTTCTAAGAGACGATACCTTGGACAGGGCTCTCAAGGTAAAGGAGACTTACGACGTCGAATTTTCAATTCACGCTCCGTATCAGAATTCCGCGGTAGAGCGCTTGAGGATCAAACTGAGCGAGCCGAGACCCGAAAATTTAAAGGTCATGAAGAAGGTATTCGAGGCGTGCGACTTGATCGAAGCGAGGAGGATAGTCGTTCACGCTGGGGACTATTTTGGAGAGAAGTCGGTAACGAACGTGATCAAGAACTTGAAAGAAATCTGTAGAGTTGGAAGGGACTACGAGATCGCCCTCGAAAATCTATACACCGAGAACGGAATAAGAAGGGTATGCGAAACGCCCGAAGAGTTGCTTTACGTGATAGAGAACGTGGGAGCGGACAACCTGTGCGCCAACTTGGACTTCGGCCACGCGAACATAGTGGCGAGGGGAACGACGATAGACCACTTCCTCGAAGTGCTCGACGGGCACGTGGGGCACATGCACGTTCACAACAACTTCGGAGTGCGTGACGACCACAATCCTCCCGACTTGGGCACGATCGACTTCGGAAGGTACAGATTAAATGCGGATTACGTCGTGTTGGAAGTAAAAACGTTTTTAAGATCGCCTCCTTTCCCACGGTTATGATAGCGATAATAGATTACGGTGTTGGGAACATAAGGAGCATTCACAAGGCGATAGAGTTCGTCGGAGGGAAGGCTACCGTAACGAAGGACGTCGAAACCATAGGCAATGCTGATGGAATAGTCTTGCCGGGCGTTGGCGCTTTCAAGCCGGCTATGGAGAATCTAAAGCCTTACATGGACATAATCTTGAATACAGATGTCCCTATGCTCGGAATATGCTTGGGAATGCAGTTGTTCGCAACGGAAAGCGAGGAGAGGGGTTTGCACAGGGGTTTGGACGTGATACCGGGTAGGGTGGTGAGGTTTCCCAAGACCGTGGGTAAGATCCCCCACATGGGATGGAATCAGATCGAGATAGTGAGGGATCACGAGGTGCTTGATGGCGTTGAGAACGGTAGCTACGTTTACTTCGTCCACTCCTACCACATGCAAACGTCGGATGAGTTCGTTCTAACGAAGACGGAATACGGCATAAGGTTCGTTTCGGGCGTTTGTAGGGACAACTACATAGGCTTCCAGTTCCATCCAGAGAAGAGCGGAAAGGTAGGATTGAGGATCATAGAGAACTTCGTTCGGATGTGCAAGCGCTAATAGGCATCGTAAGTCTTCTCCTTCCTGAGGTACTCCCCCCTATCGACCAGATTCTCCACGACCACCCTATCCTTAGCGACCTCCTTCATCCTCCCCGCATCGAACCTCGCCCTTCCTATCCCCAAAACGTCTCCCTTAGTATTGCAGACGAAGACTACGTCGTTCTCCCTAACGTCCTCGGTTACCTCAACAACGGATTCCGCGAATATGTCCCTTCCGTATAGGAAGAGCATCTCTCCCTTCTCGTTCACGTAAACCTTCTTTCTGTTCCTTTTAACGAGGTAGAACGCCCCCTCCAAGCTGAACCTGAACCTCCTGCTCCCCACCTCCCCCACCTTTATTCCCGCCGAAACGAAGTCGAGTTTGTAGAGCTCCAAGAACTTGGCAAGATCTTTGGAAAGAGCATAGGCTTCCTTAACAGTTCTTCCACTTATATGAGATTCCAAAATGAGAAGTTCGTTATCCTTTAGGAAATCCACAGATCCGAAAGCTCTAAGGGCCGAGGAGATTACCTTCAGTTCCTTCTTCTTAGGTCTCCTAAGCATATACCCGCACGATCGAAGATCTTCCTTATAACGGTTCCGTAATCGCCGTCGATCCTGAAGCTCTCGACGGTGTTTATCATAACCTCCTTCCCAACGACGCCCTCGTCCTCCAACTCGGCGGGTAAAACGACCTCTCCGTTCGGGGAAAACTCGTAACCCTCCATGTTCTCCTCCAAGGCGATTATCCTGAAGGATCTCCTGAAGAAGTAAGGATACGGCTTTTCATCGAAGAACTTCAGCTTAGCGTAGGTTTCGTTCGCAATTATGGACGTGTTAACCTCCAAAGCCTTCGCGTTGATGCCTATCTCCCTCCTGCTCAACTCACAGCTGAACCCGCCTATCCTGCTGACGTATATGTCCGAAACGACCTCCATCGGATACGCGAACATCATACGAAACGATAAATCGTTATAATATATCGATTTCGGAAAAACGTTTTATAGTTCTCCATTTCGGCAAAAATTCGATCAGAGGGGAGGATTATTATGATGGGGCTCATAAAATCTTAAGAATCGCCTCGACGTTTGGTTCGACTTCTATGGGTTTCCCGCAAGCTCTGAGCACGGCCTCGGGATCCTTGAGCAGATGCCCCGTCGTTATGCAGACGACCGTCTCATCCTTCTCCACCTCCCCGTTTTCCGCGAGCTTCCTCAATCCCGCCACGGAAGCTGCAGAAGCGGGCTCGACTCCTATTCCCTCCTTCGACGCCAAATCCTTCTGTGCTTTCGTAATTTCTTCGTCGCTCACTTGAACCACAGTCCCCTTCGATTCGTATATCGCCCTGAGAGCCTTTTTAGCGTTGACGGGCTGTCCTATCCTTATGGCGGTCGCTATCGTTTCAGGATTGAGCACAGGTTCTATGTCCCCCCTTCCCTCCTTCACAGCCCTGTAAATAGGATTCGCACCCTCCGCCTGAACTCCGACCATCTCGGGAAGGGAATCGATTAGGCCAAAGCGTTTGAGTTCCTTGAACCCCTTCCATATCGCGGATATGTTCCCGGCGTTTCCAACCGGTAAGACCACCTTGTCCGGAACGAATCCCAACTCATCGACTATCTCGTATGCTATGGTCTTCTGCCCCTCCAACCTGAATGGGTTTACGGAGTTCAGGAGGTAGAATCCCTTAATCGCACATATCTGCCTGATCAAAGCTAAAGCCTGATCGAAGTTACCCCTTATCCCTATCACCCTCGCCCCGTGCATCAAAGCTTGGGCTACCTTACCCAAGGCAACCTTTCCAGCGGGCAAGAGCACGTAGGCCTTAATTCCAGCCTTCGCCGCATACATGGCCATCGAAGCGGAGGTGTTGCCCGTCGATGCGCAGGCCACGGCGTTCTTTTTTAGCTCTATTGCTTTCGTAACGCCTACAGTCATCCCCCTGTCCTTGAAGGAGCCTGAGGGATTCGCCCCCTCGTGCTTGACGAAGACCTTGCATCCCACCTCCTTACCAATTCTATCGCATTCGTAGAGGGGCGTTCCGCCTTCCCTGAGAGATATCGGCTCGATGTTTACTGGTAGGAGGGAGCGATACTTCCAAACCCTCAGATCCTTCCCATCAAGCCTGAAATCGATCTCGGTTTCGTCGATCCTAACCTCCAAGAGCCCTCCGCACTCGCACGTGTAAACGTCTTCTCTCTCGTAAACCCTACCGCACTCTATGCACACCAACGAGTATTCCATAACTCGAAGTTGCGGAATCGCTTTTATACGTTTTGTGGAACATCGTTTCATGAAGATAACCCTCCTCGGAACCGGTGATTCTACGGGTACGCCGATAATAGGATGTCACTGCAGAACGTGCGAGGACGCGAGGCTGAAGGGTTGGGAGAGGAAGAGGTTTTCGGTTATGGTTCAGCATAGGGGAAAGGTTCTGCTGATAGACACATCCCCCGATATGAGGAGACAGCTTTTGGATACGAACGTGGATAGGGTTGACGCGGTAATTTGGACTCACTGCCACTTCGATCACTTCGGCGGTTTCGGGAACTTCTACAGAGTTCAGAACGACGTTAGGGTTTACACTTTGCCTGAGATACACGAATCCATAGGTCGTTTCATGGAGTTCATGGAATACAAGCCTATAGAGGTAAATTGCTACGAGGAGTTCGAGCTTTTCGGATTGAAGATCACGCTCTTCGAAGTTAACCACCCTCCCGTCAAGAGCGTAGGCGTTAGAATCGAATGCGACGGAAACGTCGTTGTAATAAGCGGAGACACGAACTCGGACGTGCCCAAGGAGAGCCTCAAGGTCATGGAGAATCCAGACCTGTTCGTAGTGGAGGCGTTGGCGCCCAAGGGAAAGTTCAGGAAGCACATGAACGCTGAGGAGGCGTTGGCTCTTGCGAAGAGGATCGGAGCGAGAAGGACGGTTTTGACTCACGTCGGACACTTCTTCCCCCCGCACGAAGTGGCGGTTAAGAGGTATCCCGTGGGATACGACTACCAGACCTTCGAGTTCAAGGAGGTGAAGCTCGATGCCTTTTTTGGGGATAGACGTGGGAGGAGCTAACCTGAAGGTCGCAACGGAAAACGGAGATTTCAGGTTGATCTACTTGCCCGTATGGAAGAGGCTCGACGAGTTGGAGGCCAAGCTGAGGGAGATAAAAGAGGAGTTCGAGCCGGATGGAGTGGGGGTCGTGATGACCGCGGAACTCTCGGACGCTTTCCCGACCAAGACCTTCGGCGTGAGGAGGATAGCGGAGATAGTTGAAGGGGTGTTTAGAAACGTCCTGTTTCTCGACTTGGAAGGAAGGTTGAGGGGATACGGGGACGTGCTGAAGGAGCCGAGGACGTTCATGGCGAGCAATTGGGTTGCGTCGGTGAGGTTTTTGCTCGAAGAGGGGTGGAGGAATTTCGTTTTCGCCGACATGGGCTCCACTACCACCGATCTCATACCAGTAACGGACAGGGTGGAGGCGGGTAAGACCGATTACGAGAGGCTCGGGAGGGGTGAACTACTCTACTTCGGAGTTCTCAGAACTCCCGTCTTCTACATCCTCCCCGAGTTCGACGTTCCGTTGGTTTCGGAGTTCTTCGCGGTAGCGGGAGATGTATTCGTGGTTACGGGGGATTTGGATCCGAGGGAATACACGTGCGATACTCCGGACGGGAGGGGGAAGGACGTTGAAAGCTGTATGCGAAGGCTCGCGAGGTGCGTGTGTTGCGATCTCGAGGAGGTGGGAGAGGACTACGTCTATTCCATGGCGAGGGCGTTCAGGGAGAGGGTGCTCGAAAAATTGGAGAGAGCTGTTAGGGATCTTAGCGACAGGTTCGGGCTCGAAAGGGTCGTTGGTTGCGGTTTGGGGGAGTTCCTGCTCAGAGAGGCAACGGAACGGGTGGGGATGGAGTTCCTGTCGGTGAAGGAGATATACGGCGA
>CAZQJR010000060.1:0-7047 GCA_964592825.1 uncultured archaeon
AAAGCCCTCGTTATGCAGACGGGATCGAGCTTTCCGTCCGTTTCGGGAAAGTGTCCCCATTTGAGCAGAACTCTTCCATCGTGCACTTCGAACCAGACTTCGTGGTTTACCACTTCCAAGCACATCATCGGCAGAACGATCGCGATTTAGTATATCAAACTTTCCAAAGTAATCGTCGAATCGTAACAATTTTTAATAAAAATTAAAGTGTATGTAGCAATGAAAGTCAAGGCGAGGATTAGGGACCACTGGGATTCGAGAGGGAAACGCTACGACACACCAGTACACGTGTGTTTGAGGGAAGTCTGGAGGGATCTCTTTGCGGAGATCTTCGAAGGGAGGAAGAGAATTCTCGACGTAGGGACGGGGACTGGATTCGTGGCCGGGGTGCTCGCGGAACTGGGACACGAGGTAGTGGGACTTGACATATCGAGGGGTATGATAGAGGTGGCTATAGAAAAGTGTCCGGACGTTGAGTTCGTGCTTGGGGACGCGGAGGATCTACCGTTCGAAGACGACAGCTTCGACGCCGTGGTTTGCAGACATCTTCTTTGGACTCTTCCGAATCCGAGGAGGGCAGTTGAGGAATGGGCGAGGGTGGCGAAGGAGAAGATAGTGATAGTGGACGGGAGGTGGAAGAAGAAGGGCATCGGATGGATCATAAGAAGGATCTTGACGGCTGTACGTGAGAGAAGGATACGTTTCCATTACGGCGACCTCGGAGGTGCGCTCCCCTTCTACGGTGGACCGAGACCGGAGGAGGTAATCGAGCTCGTAAGATCAGTCGGTTTGGACGTCAGGGTCAGGGACTTAACTTGGATAAGGAAAAGGCAGAAGGACGTCCTTCCTCTCGTCTACAAAATAGGTTGGAGCGTTCAGGATTACTTCATGGTCGAGGGTTTGTGCAGGTATCAAAACGGTTAAATATGTTGATGGTTATTGTTATGATGAGGGATCTTAGGGGGGAGAGTGATGGGAATGCCCTACTACGAGGTCAGATTGAGAAGAACCGTCGCCGTAATAGAGATCGACGTCGATAACAGGACGTGGACTATCGTGGAATGCAGCAACGAGAGGGTTTGCAGGAGCAACGGTATAGAGAGTTGCCCGCCGTACTGCGAGCTCGTCGTGGCGGCCAAGGATTACGCTTACGGTAGAAGGAAGCCCAAGGCTCAGGTTCTCGAAATCACTCAAGCTTTGGAATGATCAACTCACCCCCTATCTTTTCGCCCTTCTCTTCCAAGTATAAGCCGAAATCGCCGCGTCCAATTCGTCGCCTTTCGAACAGGAAATCCTCGTCGCGTAGGGATTTCCACGCCCGCGAAGTCGAACGGAAGCAGGATCGTTTCAACCCCACATCTATTCCGGAAATCCTAAATTCCGCCAAGCCTCTCCAACTCCTCCCTTATCTTCAATATCCTTTCCCTCGTTTTCTCAGTGAACCAAGCGGTTTCGGGGTGCTCCCTTTCGAGCTCATCGAGCCTCCTTAGGAAATCCTCGAAGGTTATTTCGGAATCCCCCCTCGTAACCTTATCGGCGTAGCAGACTATCTTCTCCTCAAGCGTTTCGGGCATGTAGTTCTTAACGACCCTCAGCCCAAGCCTCCTCGCGTCCTCCTCATCCACGCCGGCGGAGAAGTGGCGTTCCGCGATTCTCACTATCTTCTCATCGAACCCCTCCTTCCTGAGAAGCTCCCCCGTGATTATGAAGTGTTCGAAGGGTTCGTGGGTTATCGCCCTCCCCAAATCGTGGAGCAGAGCCCCCCTAACCACAGCATCGACGTCGACTTCTATCCCGTTCCTTCTGATGTTCTCAGCGATCCGCTTGGCTATCTCCGCGACCTTGATGCAGTGCCTTCGAACGTTTTCGGGAAGACCGTATTTATCCCAAACCTCGAGCACGTCCTCGGGCACCTTCACGACCTACACCTCCCCATATCCCTTTAGCCCAGCGAAAAATTAAAAATCATTGGGACGTATTTCCAAAAAACGAGGGGGTAATGGGCGAAGATGTCGGAGATCTGTCCGATTTGCGGATTGCCGAAGGATATATGTGTGTGTGAAGAGGTGGCAAAGGAGCAGCAGCAGATAGTGATCAGGGTGGTCAGGAGGAGGTACGGGAAGGAGGTAACGGTGATAGAGGGAATAGACGGTAGCGAGATAAACTTGGAGGAGCTCGCGAAGTTCTTGAAGACGAAGCTGGCCTGCGGCGGAACGGTCAAAAACGGGGTAATAGAGTTGCAGGGGAACCACGTGGCGAGGGTAAAGGAGCTGTTGGTCAAGAAGGGATTCAATCCGGAGAGGATCAAGGCTTAGAGAAGAGGGAGAAGAGCTTGTAAAGGGTTCCGTGGTATTTTATTATGTTTTCTATTCTATGCCGGAGAGTCTTCCAAGCGTATTCGTCGACCTCGAACTCGACGCCATCGTAACTAACGTCCTTCAGGATTAACCCGTAGGGTGGCGCCGGCTCTATCCTCTCCCTGTGCTTTTCTGGATTCAGCATCGACTCGAACCACTCCAAATCCCTGTGCCCGCTCCCCACCTCCTCCAAAGCTGTGACTATGCAACGAACCATGTTCCAAGTGAACGCGTTTCCTTCGATCTCGAATATTATGAACTCCTTGTCCACCCTCAGTTCCACGTTGTAGATAGTTCTGACGCAACTCTCCCCTTCGCCAAACCTCTTCGTAAAGTTGGAAAAGTCGTGCGTGCCCAAAAGGAGCTTGGATGCTTTTCTCATCGCCGATATGTCGTAATCCTTTGCGAAAAGGACGTAAACGTAAGTCCTGCTCTTTGCATGCCTCGGGTTAAAATCGTCGCTCACCTTCGCCCAAGCCCAGACCGTTATGTCCTCCGGCAGGTGGGCGTTTATTGCACGCGGGAAAATAGGTTTTTCCACGTTCAAAGCGACTACCTGTCCGAAAGCGTGAACGCCAGCGTCGGTTCTTCCGGCGCACTTGTAGTTGGCCTCGTCCAAGTCTATCCCAAGCTTCTCGAAGGCCTTGAAGAGTTCACCTTCGACCGTCCTAACGTTGGGCTGATACTGGAAGCCGTGAAAGTTCGTTCCGACGTAAGCCAACTTCAAAGCAATTCTCATGGATGGAGAGGGTGGATCTAAAACAATATTTAAGTTTTAGGGATTTGCGAGCTTCAGGAAGAATTCGTGTATCCTCGTATCCTCGGTCAGTTCGGGGTGGAAGGCCAGACCCAAAACGTTGCCCTGCTTCACCGCCACCACGTAGTCCTCGAAAGTAGCGAGGACTTCCACGCCCTCTCCAACCTTGGTTATCGCCGGAGCCCTTATGAACACCGCATCGAATTCCCCTATGTACTTGACGTTCAACTTAACCTGAAAGCTCTCCCTCTGCCTACCGAAGGCGTTCCTCTTTATCCAAACGTCCAAAAGTCCGAGGAGCTTGGTCTTCGTCCTCTCCACCTGCTCGTCGCCGTGCTTGGACAGAAGTATCAGTCCCGCGCACGTTCCCATCACTGGCCTTCCGCTTTCCGCGAGCTCTACGATCTCGCTCGCTATGGAATCCTTGAAGATCAGCCTGCTTATGGTCGTGCTTTCTCCACCGGGTATTATCACCGCGTCGCTCTTCGAAACCACCCCGCGCCTTCTCGTCGCGACCACTTCTCCCTCTATCCCCAACTTCTCCATCGCCCTCTTGGTTGCGATCACGTGCTCCTCCACCGCTCCTTGAACTCCAACTACCGCTACTCTCATGATCGTCTCAATATATACAGAGTCATAGAGTAAATTACTTTCGCAATAATATCATTAATAAACTTTAAAAAATCTTAAATATGTTTAACGTTATTGATTGCTTATGAATTTGATACCCAAGGCAGATAAAAGAAGTGTAAGGGAACTTGTTGATGAGTTGTTGAAGACTACGACATATTTACTACCAACCTTTCAAAGAGATTATGTTTGGGACGAGGAGGATGTAAAAGAATTCATAGATTCTATAATAAAGGGGTATCCCGTGGGAAGTGTAATTCTCTGGAAACCATCGAGAAACATTTATGAAAACGATCCATTTTCAAAATCGATAATTGGTAAGAAAGATTACAATCGAGATGTTTATTATGTGATTGATGGTCAGCAAAGATTAACTACACTGCTCCTAATGTTCAACAACTGGAAAATATTGAGAGAAGATGAGGTAATCGAAATAATGCCTATATCGATCAAACTTGAAGGAGACAGTGGTTATAAACTATACAAATCGAGTAGGTATACGAACATCTACGATTTGCTAAAATCTGTAGCTGGATCGCCGATTTACGATCCTTCGGCATCTAACAAATTACGTGAGCGTTTGGATAGTGAGATTTTCAATAAACTTTGTAAGATTGTCGATAGAATTCTAAGCTATGAAATTCCGTTATACATCCTACAGACGTATGAAGAGAATGATAAAACGTATTCGGATATGGCTGAAGCTTTTGTCAGGGTAAACAAGAGCGGTGTAGAAATTGGTAACGTAGAAATGATCCTATCCTTCTTGGCGGGAACTATCAGAGGATCATTTAAAAACGATATAGTATCAATCTACAAAGACTTAGAACACTTCAAAATTGATTTACAGCCCGTAATTAGAGCGATCTTGTCGGAATTTGACATTAGACAATCGGATATAAAGCCAGAAAGATTCAAAAAAATAATTGAGAAGATTCAAGAAACAAACGAAAATTTGAGACAGAGGAAGGTTAATAAAATAGGTGATGCACTCAGACTTACAGTAAAATTCTTGAAAGAAAATCTTGGAATAAAAGACACAAGAATTCTGCCAAGTCAGATACCACTAATAACCATCGCCAAATACTTTACATCTAATAACATTACTGATATCACTCAAATTAACTCCGACATAGCTAAATTAATCGAAAGTTGGTTTGTGCTTGTTAGTTTTATTAGATATTATAGCTCACAAACCGATACAAAGCTCGAAGAGGACTTAAAAACTGTTAAAAAGCATCGTGACTTTCCGTTTGATGAACTGCTGAACAACATCGAAAAACGAAGATATCCAACAAAGATTCGTAAGGAAGACTTAGAAGCTGGGCTAAAAATGAATGTTCTTAGAGGTAGACAAGGTAGAAGTTACCTTTTCTTGCTATACATTTTGTTAATCAAGAATGACGCTACTGACTGGACGGGTGAAAGACTCAAAATAAGACCTTTTGATGGCTTAGACAGACATCACATATTTCCAAGAGATTTTCTAAAAGAGAACTTAAAAACCGAAGGAAATCGGGACATCTACATAAACAATATCGGAAACATCACATTTGTTAAGAAAGAAGTAAATTCGGAGATTGGTGATGAACCACCACATAAGTATCTGCCTAAATACAAAGCATATATAGAAAAACACTTTATACCCATGGATGAAAACTTGTGGAGATTGGAAACTTATGAAACATTCTTAAAAGCGAGGATTGATATACTCTATCTGAAGGCACGTGAATTTTATCCCGAAATTTTCTTATAATTTTTATTTTAAATCAATTATTTAAATATTTAAATTAAGTTCCTCTCTCCTGCAACCTCTCCTCCTCGCTTAACTTGAATACGTCGAGTCCTTTCATAGCCTCTCCGATCCCCTTGCTGACCTCCGCAACAACTTCAGGCTCGTCCCAGTGCTGAACAGCCTCGACTATGGCCTTGGCGTACGCCTCCGGGTTGGACGACTTGAATATGCCCGACCCGACGAAAACTCCGTCCGCACCCAACTGCATCATGAAGGCCGCGTCTGCCGGAGTCGCAATACCTCCGGCTGCGAAGTTGACCACGGGCAACCTTCCCATCTTTCTGATCTCTATCAAGACCTCGTAAATTCCCTCGACTATCTCTTCAAGCGTGTATTCCTCGAATATCGGTTCGTCGGGCTTTACGTTGGTAGGAAGCCCCATCTCCTGCCTCACCGTTACGGCGAGTTGCACGTACCTCTCCGCGTACCTCTCCGCAACCGAGTAAACCTTCTCCTCCGGCATCCTTTGAAGCTCCGCTATGGCGTAGTTCATGATCCTCATGTGCTTGACCGCCTCGACAACGTTTCCCGTCCCCGCCTCTCCCTTCGTCCTTATCATCGCCGCCCCTTCCCATATTCTTCTCACAGCCTCTCCAAGACTTCTTGCACCGCACACGAAGGGGACGACGAACTTCCTCTTGTCTATGTGGAAGAACACGTCAGCCGGAGTAAGAACTTCGCTCTCGTCTATCATGTCCACTCCCAAAGCTTCGAGAGCCCTCGCCTCAGCAACGTGCCCTATTCTGCACTTCGCCATCACCGGAATGGTTACCGCATCCATTATCTCCTGAATCTTCTTCGGATCCGCCATCCTCGCTACGCCGCCAGAAGCCCTTATATCTGCAGGAACCTTGTGCAACGCCATCACCGCCACGGCTCCAGCGTCCTCCGCAATTCCTGCCTGCTCAGCGTTCGTTACGTCCATTATCACTCCGCCCTTCTGCATTTTTGCAAATCCTCTCTTTATGAGCTCGGTTCCGAATCTAAGCTCCTCGAGCTTCATCGTTTAGAGGTGACCCGATAGATATATAACGGATGCGCATGATCGATCGTATGAAATCCTCCCTCGGATACCTCGCCTCGGTATCTATATCCCTATACGCCACCGTGTTTCTCCTAAAAACCCTCTTCCCCGGGTTTTGGTTCGACCCCAACACCGCCTTAACAAGCGTGTACGTTCTTCTCTGCATCGCGTACACGATTTCCCGCCTTTTCAACGATGCGACTCCGCACGAGGGCAGATTTTGGGACTGCCTCGTTTACACCGGAGCGACGCTGAGCGTCAGAGTTGCGTGGGAGCTAATCTGCCTCATCTACCTCCTCCTTCGTCTTTTAACCTCCTGAGCATCCTCTCGCAGAACTCGAATATCTCCTTTCCATCCTCCTTGCTGAGCTCACCGCTCGCTATGTACGATCCTATGTAGGGGTAGATCACGTTGTCGAGCTCCCACTCCACCCTCTTCGGATCCGTCCCCTTCAAACCCTCGAAGTATTCCCTGAGAGCCCTC
>CAZQJR010000061.1:0-7356 GCA_964592825.1 uncultured archaeon
CAACAGGAAGCAAGGACTTTCCTATGTCATCAAGCTTTTTATTAGCTTACCACGTAGCTTTCCAGAATATAAAATCGCTAAGGACTATTTTTTATATCGCCCGCATCATCAAACTACAACAACAAGTCCCCTCTATCCAGAACGATGTCTAAGTTCTTGTAAACCGTAATCGATACGTAGTCTGTTCGACTAATAAATGAACCTATCGTGTAATTCTCTCCTTTATCTCCTCCACGTCCGCCTTTATTCCGAACTTCCTGAAGAACCTCAAAACGTTCCTTATGTCCCTCTCAAGATAGCTCGTGGCCATGGGGTGATCCAGAAGGACGCTCTGACCCATGTCTATAAAGTAGGGGCGATCCTCAAAAAGCATAATGTTGTATTCGCTCAGATCCGCGTGAACGAGTTCCGCCTTCGAGTACAGCTTCCTCATGTTTTCTACTACCTTCTCGAACAAATCCTCTACGTCCACGACTTCTCTGAGCTCGTTTCCCAAATCCGCGAGAGTTGGGGCGGGCTTTTCGTCCTCGCCTATGAACTCCATCAGGATTATGTTCCTGAAATGCTTTATCGGTCTCGGAACGCTGACCCCAGCTTCATACGCTCTGACGAGGTTTCTGAACTCCTTCTCAGTCCAAACGTATATCAGTTCCTTCTTCGATATCCTCCTGAGGTCGAAACGCTTGTCTCCGAAGAGGTATTCGTCCATCTTGTAGAACTCGGAGGTTTCGATACGGTATATCTTCACCGCTATGGGTATCTCCCTCCCCTCCTCGTCCCTCCCGTCAGCGTAGAAAACGTTCGCCTCCTTTCCCGTCGATATGACCCCGCCCAACGCCTTTATGTAACCCTTCGCGGACAGCTTGTAGAGGGCTTTGAGCGTCCTTAGGTCGAGCACCTCCTCGTATATCTTCCTGTCCTCCATTCCCTTCTCCTTCATCCTAAGCTTGTCCAAGTACTCGTCGATCCTTCTAAGCTCGGATTCCCTCATCCAAGTTCACTTCATTCGAGAAGTATATAATCCCTCGCCCTCCGCTCGCTTTATGCGCGTGCAGGTTCATCCGCTCAAACTTCCCATCGTCGAACCCGGAGACGATTTGGCGGAGTTGCTCGTTAGGGAGTTCGAGTTCGAGGAAGGTGACATCGTTGCGGTATGTTCCACCGTCGTAGCCAAGGCTGAGGGGAGGATGGTCAAGCTCGAAGATTACGAGCCGAGCGACCTCGCTATTAAGCTGGCAAAGGAATTGAATTTGGAGCCTGAGTTCGTTCAGGCCGTGCTGGAGGAGAGCGAGGAGCTCATACTCCGCCGTCCCTTCCTTCTGGTCAAAACCAAGTTCGGAAACGTTTGCGTCAACGCGGGGATAGATAGGTCGAACGTCGAGGAGGGTTACGTCCTGCTTCCCCCCGAAGATCCCGACGGGAGCGCCGAGAGGATAAGGAGGGGGATATCGAAGTTAACGGGAAAGGACGTCGGGGTTATCGTGACGGACACTAACGGCAGGTGTTTTAGAAGGGGGGTCGTTGGGTTCGCAATAGGGATCGCAGGCGTTAAGGCTATGAGGGACTGGAGGGGCGGGAGGGATCTTTACGGCAGGGTAATGGAGAAGACGCTCGAGTGCGTCGCGGACGAGATCGCCGCATTCGCCAACCTAATTATGGGGGAGGGAGACTGGGGGATTCCGGCGGTTGTGTTCAGAGGCTTGAACCTGCTCGGAGAGGGGAGAGCCAAGGATATATACAGATCCGAGGAGGAAGATGTGGTGAGGAGGTGTTTGAAGCTTTGCTCTACATCGTCTTTCTGACCTCCACTTGCAACCTCAGATGCAGATACTGCGGCGGCGGTATGGAGGAGTTGATGCCGAAGGACATAGAGTATCCCATCGAGAAGCTGAGGGACTTCGTGTACATGGACGAGCATCCGTCCATAGCCTTCTACGGAGGGGAGCCGTTGCTCAGAATCGAAACAATGAAGAGGATAATGGATTCGATCGAGGTCGAGCACTACATCCTCCAGACGAACGGACTTCTGCTCGGGAAAGTCGAGGAGGATTACCTGAAGAGGTTCTCGACGATCCTCGTTTCTATAGACGGAAGGAGGGAGGTAACGGATTACTACAAGGGATACGGTGTTTACGATAGGATATTGAGTAACGTGAGGTCGATCAGGGAGTTTTACGACAACGAGCTCATAGCGAGGATGGTGGCGACGCAGAGGACGGAAATATACGAGGACGTCGTTCACCTGCTCAACTTGGGATACTTCACCCACGTTCACTGGCAGATAGATGCGATTTGGAGCGCCGAAGGGATTTGGGAGGATTTCGAGGGCTGGGTGAGGAAATACAACGAGGGGATTTCGAGGCTCGTAAGATACTGGCTGGAGGAGATGGAGAGGGGAAGGGTTCTGGGGATAGTGCCGTTTTTGGGAGTCCTTAAGGCGTTGCTGGGAAGGGAAAACACGTCCCCTCCGTGCGGTGCGGGGGTGAATTCCTACGCTATAACCACGGACGGAAGGGTTCTCGCCTGTCCCATATGCCCGGATTTGGAGTGGAACGTCTTGGGAACGATCGACGACGATCCCAACGAACTGCCCAAGGTAGAGTTGCTCGAACCTTGTAGGAGTTGCGAGCTCAAGGGGGTGTGCGGGGGGAGGTGTCTTTTCTTCAACAGGGAGAGGCTGTGGGGAGAGTGGGGGTTCGAGCTCGTGTGCGGAACGGTCAAACATCTCGTTGGGGAGATAAGGAGAATCGTGGATAGGATAAAAAGGCTCTTGGACGAGGGGAGGATAGAAGAGAAGGACGTAATCTATCCCAAGTTCAACAACACGACCGAGATCATACCCTAAGGTATAAATATTACCTGAACGACTAAGACCGATATGGACGAAATACTGAAGGAAGTGGCGTTTTTGATCAGAAACAGATCCGCAGTCGACGCACTGAATTTTGTGATAAGCAAGGCTCCCGAAGACGTGAAGGAGAAGGCCAAGAAGCTTTTTGACGATCCCAAGATCGTCGAAACCTTGGACGGATTCTGGGCGGATGTTCTGGCGCTCATATACTACGCTCACCTCTCAAGCTACTCCTCAAAGCTGACAACGAGGCAGGGTATAGCGGGGCAGGTTGTGTCATCCTTGACCGCATCCAAACTCGCTAAAAAGCTCAACGTTCCCGAGCTCGAAGCGATCTTCCTCTTGAGCGGTGCGAAGGGGCTCACGCTGATGGGTATGAAGGACAGGGCTGAAGTCTGCTACCTGAAAGCGGAGGAAATGCTCAGGGAGCTCGTAAAGAAGGACGAATCCTACCTGAAGGAGCTCGCCGACGTTTTAAACGATCTGGGCATAATCTACGTCGAGGCGAAGGATAACGAGAAGGGTGAGCGTTACCTCGAAGAGGCTCTGAGGATAAGGAGGGAGCTCGTAAAGAAGGACGAATCCTACCTCCCCGTTCTCGCCCAGACTCTCAACAACCTCGCATCCCTTTACAAGGAAACTAAGAGGTACGACAAGGCGGATGAACTGTTCGAGGAGGCTGAGAGGATATACAGAAGGCTCGCCGAGAAGGACGAGAACTACGTAATAGACCTCGCGGTCGTATTGTGCAACTACGGAGCCCTATGCAGGGTTATAAGGGAGTTCGAAAAGGCGGAAAGGATGTACAGGGAGGCCTTGGAGATTTTCAAGAAGTTGACGGAGAAGGACGTGTTCTACAATTCGGGCGTAGCGGACGTGCTGATGTACCTCAGCGGGCTGTACAGGGACAAGGGTGACTTCGACAAGGCCGAGGAATACATGAAGATGGCGAACGAGGTTTACAACGAACTCCTCGCTAAGTTACAAGAACGCTCAGAAGCTTCCTTAGGAGCTTAGGCCTTTTAACAATTTTTATCACGCTCGGAATAAGTTTCATCAACGTGCTCGGCCTGTCCATGTGCAAATCCCTCGCCATCTCTCCGTGCTCCTTCGCCAGCTTAACGAGGTGCTCGTAGTCCTCGTCGTCGAGCTTCGAGTAAAGCCTGAAAATCTTCATTCCGAAATTTATCTCCCTTCCAACCTCAGAGAGGAACTCACTTCTGAAAGCCTCGAGGTTGGGGAAGTTCTTAGCGAGCATCTCGCTCGCCAGAAGCAGGTAGTAAAGTCCTCCTCCGGTGTAAGGTTTTACCATCCCAGCAGAGTCGCCGATCAGAACCACCCTTCCCCTTACGAATTCCACCAATCCCACCGGAATAGCTCCGGCGTTTAGCTCCAAAACGCAACCCCTTACCCTCTTGGAAACCGATGGGTGTTTCGTCAGTAACCTTTTGAGGTATTCGGCCGGATTCGATCTCGAAACCACCCCGATCCTCGCGGTATCGCCTAAGGGAATTGCGTAGGCGAAGAATCCGTCGGAGTACGACCTCCCGAACACTATCTCCACCATCCTATCGTCGAGGGGCTCGTACCTGCACTCCACCTGAACCGCGGACAGGACTTCGGGTCTGTCGAATCCGAACGTTCTCGCAACGCTCGAACGAACGCCGTCCGCTCCGACGACGTAATCGTAATCCACCTCAACCCTCTTCCCCTCCCTCACCAGCACCGCCCTTTCTCCGACGTTCAGAAACCTCGTCTTAACCCAAACCTCCGCGCGCTCCGACGCCTTCGCGAGGAGATCCCTGTCGAGGATCTTTCTCTCTACAACAACACCCCCCACCCTTCCTACCAAGCTCGCGTAGTTCCCCTTGGGAGATACGAAGAACGCCCCTTCGATGTCGTTAAGCTTGCAGTCGGAATACCTCCTGAGTCTCCTGTAACACTCCTCGCTAACGAGCCCGGCGCATTGGACGGGAAATCCCGGACACTGACGCTCCTCAACCAGCAGAACTTCGTGCTCCCCACCCAACCCGATGGCCGAAAGACTCCCCGCCGGCCCCCCGCCGACGATCAGGATCTTCAAACCGGCCTCACCTCTTCCAGACCAAAACTCCGTCCCTCTCCTCCAAGCTTATCAGTCCCCTCCTGTAGAGGCTCGAAAGGTGTCCGTTAAGTGGGGGCTTTAGAACTATCAGCGACTTAACGTTCCTAACCTTCGCGAACCTCGCCACCTCCGCCAGCAGGTCGCACTCCGAAATCCCCTCCTCGGGAATCATGGACAGTATCGTTCTGTCTATCTCCTCAACCATCCTTATGTTCTCCCTTATCTCCCTCCTCCCCTCCCTCCTGTCCATAACCCTCCCATGCCCGGGAACCAAGTAGTCCCAGTCGAGATCGAGCATCCTGTACAGGCTTTCGAGCATCATGTCGGGGTCGGTGTAGTAGAGTATGCCGAACTCCCTCCAGTACTCGGTAGGATACACGGAATCCCCGGCTATCAGCACCCCTTCAACGAGATATCCGACGTGAGCGTACGTGTGACCTGGAAGGGGTATGCAGAAGTCGTAATTTTCCGAAAATTCGTCTACTCTCACCCCCTTCCCGTGGAAGTACGGGGTCACGTAGTCCCCGGGGAGAAAAGCCCAGCCGAACAGACCCCTCCAGTTCACCGTCGGATCCTCTATCATGTTGGACTCGAGCTTGGGGGCGATAACCCTACCTCCTATGGCGTGCGCATCCCCGAAGTGATCGGCGTGGCCGTGAGTGATGAAAACCCTCCTCACGCCGTCGTAAACGTTCTTGCCGACGTTGGGATCGAAAACGCAATCTTTCCAGAGAACGGTGTTCACGCCGAATCTACCCTTATAAATAGTGAAATTTTCGAGCTCGAGCTTTATCATGAAGATAGTAACGATTAATTTGCTTAAAATTTTTATCTTCGGCAAACGATCAATTTTTTCCCACACCCCCTCCGCTTAATCCGTTAAAAGTCGAAGGATAAATTTATATATGTCGAAGGGGTTGGAGGGATATGGACTGCGAGAGGGTTTGGATGATAACCGCGAGGAGCTTCGTCAAGGGAAACGTGGAGGATGTTGTAAGGGAGCTCGAGGCGAAGGGGTTCAGGGTGGAGAAGAGGGAGGTAATCTTCGACTACGAGTAAATTTAAATTTCTCGAAACCTATTTTTAAACATGCTCGGATACCTGTACCCCCTGAGAACGTTTTTGATAACGTCCGGCACGATGGACAGGCCGAACGTAATGACCGCCGATTGGGTTGTACCACTATCCTTCAGCCCTCCGATGTGCGGAGTTGCGATAGGACACAAAAGGTACACTAAGAAGCTCATCGACGAGTACGGGGATTTCGTGGTTTCGGTTCCTACGATAGAACTGCTGAAGGACGTTTGGATCGCCGGAACCGTTAGCGGGGCGAAGGAGAACAAGGCGGAAAAGCTAAGCCTTACCTTCGTTCCATCCAAGAAGGTCAAGGCTCCTTCGATAAAGGAGTGCCAAGCCAACTTGGAGTGCAGGGTCGTGAAGTCCGTGGAGACTGGAGATCACGTCTTCTACGTCGGGGAAATAGTGGAAGTTAGCTACGGGGATGCGTTCAGGGACGGATCTCCCGACATAGAGAACTACAGGTTCATACTGCACGTGGACATTGGGAAGGGGTTCACGACGAACTCTTCGGAAATCTACACTCCCTGAGAACTCCGTCGAAAACCCTGCTCGCCCCTCCCGTCATGAAAACTTCGTCTCCAACCTCTATTTTGAGAACTCCCCCTCTCGTCCTGACCTCCACCTTCCTATCGAGCAACCCAAGCTTAAATCCCACCACCGCAACCGCACAGCTTCCCGTTCCACAGCTTAGGGTTTCGTCCTCCACCCCCCTCTCGTAAGTTCTGACCTCGACCACCCTCTCCGATATAACCTTGGCGAAGTTGACGTTAACGCCCTCGGGAAAAACCTCGTGGTACCTTATCGGTCTCGCGAAATTTATTACGTCGAAGTTCAGATCGTCGACGAATACGACCGCGTGCGGAACGCCAGTGTTCACCGCGTAAACCTTGAACCTCCTTCCCTTCACCTCGAACTCCTTACCCCAAACCTCCTCCTTCGCCGGAACGTCCCTTCCAAACTTCGGCCTGCCCATGTTCACCCTGACCCACCAATCCCCGTCGAACCAGACCTCGAGCTCCTTTATACCCGCGAGCGTTTCGACCTTAACCCTCCCAGCCTTGGCGTAGCCCTCCTCCACTACGTACCTGCAAAAGCACCTTATCCCGTTCCCGCACATCTCCGCCTCTCTACCGTCGCTGTTGAAGTATCTGAACTTGGCGTCGGCAACTTCGGATCTCTGAACGAATATCACCCCATCGGCTCCTACCCCGAACCTCCTGTGACACACCGCCCTAACGAACTCGGGCTTGGAATCTTCGGGAACTTGCTCCCCCTCGAACTCGTCGACTATCACGAAGTCGTTCCCGTTCCCGTGCATCTT
>CAZQJR010000062.1:0-6296 GCA_964592825.1 uncultured archaeon
CCACCGCCACCTCGAACGCCACCTTCTCGTTCGTCGAGTATTCCATGTGCATGAACCCGGGCATCTCCCTGCAAACCCTCGATAGCGTGTCACCTATTTCGGACGATGGAGTTCCGGGATAACAGGCGAATACGTCCACACCCCCCTCCAAAGCTCCTCTCGCTATTGCTTCGTTACCTAAGAGAAACGCGAGATCTCCTTCTTTGCCTAAAACGTCTCTGAGCATGTCTCTAACTGAAACGACCCGTATTTAAGTTTGTTGTTTTACGAAAGGGTTATTAGCTTGGCAACAGAAGGGCGGGAAAATGAAGCTTCTGACGATCGGAGTCGGCAGGAAGGGCGGGGAGCTCTCGAGCGTGCTCGCAAAGAAGGGGGCGAAGGTCAACAGGATACCCCTCTTCAGGTGTTACGCTGTTACGAACAGCTTGGACGACCTGAAGTCCATAAGGCTAAGTCAGAGGAACAAGTTCTGGCTCATGGCCAACGACAGGGTGGACGTGAGGAGCGTTCTCAACGAAATACTGAGCAGATACGAGATTCACGAGGGATCCCTCATAATAGCTTCCCTCGACGACGAATTCGGAGTTAGAACGGCTGTTGAGTTCGGGAAGAGGCTCATGGCTTACTCGGAGGATCCGGTCATAGGTTTGGGAATAGTACCCCCCTTCGAGTCGATCTCCCCGGAGGAGCTCAAGGTTAGGATAAGAACTTTTAAGAAGGCCGTGAGGGTTCTAATGCTCGTCGAAGAGGCGAAGGTTTCGGGAGTCGTGGACGCTCTGAACATAATAGCGAGGGTCGGGGAAATAGACTTGAGGAAGAAGATAGCGGGGGAGGTCGTAATAGACACTTCGGACGTTTTCAACGCCATAACCTGCGACGGCTTTTCTGCGTTCGGATTCTCGAAGAGGAATTTGCCGATAACTTGGCTCTACAAGGTTCTTCTTAAGAGAGAAAGCGAACTCGTCGCCGTTAGGACTCAAAGGATGGTCGAGATGGTGGAGGACGCTCTTAGGAATCTGAGCGTTAGCGGCGACCTGAGCACGGCAAAGAGCGCTTTGATAGTTTTCGCGGGTAATCCGAACGAGATAACGATGGACGGTATGTTTTCGTGCATAGAGAGGATAGAGTCGCTGAACGATAGCATAGTCGTTAGGTACGGCGATTATCCAATACCGCGCTCCCCCTTCGTGAGCGTCGTCGTCATGCTTGCGGGAATAACGAGATTCAGGATAGGTGGGGGGTTATGAACGTCTCCACGAAGGCGGCGACGATGAGCATGGGGATTACGGTCTTAACGTAAAACCTTATAGCCCTCTCTACGCATTCACCCAAGGAAACGTTGGATCCCGTTATCTTCTTTAGAAACATTCTCCCAAGCCACATTCCGTAACTGCACGCGAGGATTATCGCTGGGATCTCTATAACTCCGTGAGGGACGAGCATCATGACGACCCTCTCCAATCCTACCTTGGATCCGACGAAGTACACCACGACCCCTATGATGTATCCGTTTATGAACACGAACAGCAGGGGCGCTATTCCCAGAAAGGTTCCGAGAACCATAGCGACGAACGCCTTAACGGAGTTGTTTATGAAGATTATGAGGAATATGAGGAGAGGGGGGAGGAGCTTTATAAAGCCGAACTCCGTCGAGAACTGCTCGACGAAGGATTTCGCCATTTCGGGATTAGTTTCGGCCGAGGAGTAACCCATGATTATCGCCAAGAAGAACACGACCGTCAGAAAGATGAAGTAGGCGGCGATCTCTCTTTTCATGAAGATCGTGTAAGACGGGAGGCAATATAGAGGTTACGAAAGGTTAATATAGCATGACATTTTGCGAAGGGAAGAGGTGAAAAGATGGCCGAGAACGCAGTGTATGTTGGGAGCAAACCGGTAATGAACTACGTTTTGGCCGTGTTGACGCAGTTCAACAGCGGAGCGAAGGAGGTTGCGATAAAGGCGAGAGGTAAGGCCATAAGCAGGGCTGTGGATGTGGCAGAGATCGTTAGGAAGAGGTTCCTGACCGACGTGGACGTGAAGGACATAAAGATATCGACGGAGAAGGTCGAGAGCGAGCAGGGAGAGGCGAACGTATCCGCGATAGAGATAATCCTCGCGAAGAAGGAGTGACCTTTTTTATTCTCATGCGTTTTTATTATTCCTATTTTATTCGATAATTTTAACTTCCCTTCCGTTCACCTCCTTCCATGCTAAGGCAGAAGCTTGAGGAGTTCAGGAGGATTTTGGAGGAGAAGGAACGGGCGAGGGAGGAGTTGCTCAAGCTCACGAGGGAGATGAGGATAAATTCGACTAAGGCCATAGCCTCGTTACACGCGAGGGAGTTCGAGAAGGCGGAGGAACATCTGAGCGAGGCTCTTAGGCTAATGGAGACAATATCCGAATTCAAGGAGAGGTATCCGGACATATACTACCCCATCACGTTCGACGCTATGCAGGAACTCGTCGAAGCCTACGCGTTTCACCACATAATGAAGCACAACGATTTGAACTTCGACGTTTCCAAGCTTAAGGTGGAAATTGCTCCCGTTCTAACGGGTCTCGCGGACACGGTGGGCGAGATAAGGAGGCACGTGCTCGATCTGCTTAGGGAGGGGGAGTTCGAAAGAGCCGAGAGGTTGATAGGGATAATGGAGGAGATCTACCTGCTCCTCATAACGTTCAACTTCCCCGACAAGCTCACCCCCCACCTCAGGCCGAAGGTGGATTACGTAAGGGGTGCGATAGAGAGGACGAAATCTGACTTCATTTCCGCGAAGGTCGCCTCGCTCGAGGGCTATTTCAGGAAGATATTAAACTCCTGATCCACTCCACAACCCTCTCTATCCTTTCCTTCGCGGTTCCCAAGTAGTTTTCTGGCTTTAGAAGCTCCCTAAGCTCTTCCTCGCTCAAGTACCTTCTGACCGTTTCGTCTTCCAGCAGTTCCTCGAGCAAACTCCTGTCGTTCTCGTAAGCCCTCATGGATGCCCTCCTAATTAGCTCATGCGCCTCCTGCCTTCCCATTCCCCTCTTGGTCAGGGCTATCATTACCGCCTCGCTCATGTTCAGACCCCTGAGCCTCTCCAAGTTCTCCCTTATTCTCCTCTTGTCCAGCCTTATCCTTTCCACGATCCTCAACATCTTCGTCAGGATGTGATCGGTTAGAACCGTGGCTTCAACCAATATTATCCTCTCCGCGGACGAGTTCGTTAGATCCCTCTCCTCCCACAGGATCGAGCTCTGGTGTTGGGGCTCCACGAAACCCCTTACGACCCTCGCTATACCGCAGACGTTCTCGCAATCTATGGGATTCCTCTTGTGGGGCATCGTTGAGCTTCCCACCTGTTTCTTCCCGAACTCCTCCATCAACTCGCCCACCTCCCCCCTCTGAAGAATCCTGAAGTTCGTTGCCACCTTTTCGAGGGTCGTTGCCAAGTTGGCCAAGAACTCGACGTATTCGCAGTATATGTCCCTCGGAATTATCTGGGTCGATATTATCGCGGGTTTCAATCCGAGCAGGCGCATTACCTCCTCCTCAATCTCCAAACCGTCCTTCCCAAAACCCGCTTGCGTTCCGACCGCGCCGCTCATCTGGCCGACCAAAAGCCTCTCCTTCATCTGCCTCAGCCTTATAAGATGTCTCGCAAGCTCCGAAGCCCACACCGCGAACCTGAATCCGTAGGTCGTTGGTAGGGCTGGCTGGCCGTGGGTTCTCCCCAGACAGATCACGTCCCTGAACTCCAAGGCTCTATCTACGAACATCTCTATAAGACGAACGAGCTTGGACTCCATTATCTTCAGCGAGTCCCTGAGCTGTGTCGCCACCGCGGTGTCGGTTATGTCGTTGGAGGTGGCGCCGAAGTGAACCCACCTCGCCACTTCCTCATCCACGACCTCGCTTATCGCCTTGACGAGAGCCATCACGTCGTGCCTTATTTCCCTCTCTATCTCCTTCACCCTCTCGGGCGTTACCTTCAAAGCCTTCTCCTGCGCTTCCCTAACCTTCTCCTCGCTCAGGTAACCCTTCTTCGCAAGAGCCCTCAAAAGTGCGATCTCAACCCATATCATTCTCTTTATCTTGCTCTCCTCACTCCAAATTCTCTTCATCTCCTCCGTTCCGTAGCGATAGTCAATTGGATGGACGATCATGGTACGCGCATCGACCGGGGGGTTGAAAACGCTTATGTTTTCAACCATCGTTAAGTTTTGTCATGAAAAGGATCTTTGTCATCGTATTCTTGTGCGTTCTGCTTTTGGCCTGCACATCCCATCCGAGCGCGAGGGAGATAGCCAAGAGGGTTGTCGAGAGGTTCGAGAGGATAAGGACGCTTAAGGCGACGGTGGTCTTGAGCTACGACAACACGACGTTAACCGAAAAGATCGTGTTGGTGCCTCCGAACAGGAGTTACATCCGCTACCCCGACGGAACCATCGTCGTCTGCAACGGAACAAAGTGCTGGACGAATCGGAACCTGATAATCGGAAGGGAGAACCTAACGGGAAGGAGGATATACGATTCCATACTTCGCCTCCTGAACGGCACCGACGTCGAATTCGTTGGAATGGAGGACGTGAACGGAACCCCGTGCTACGTTCTGAGGGTTAGGAATGGTACTATGAATCTGACGTTGTGGATAGACTCCAAACTGATGTTTCCGATTAAGCTCTCCGGTTACTCGAACGGGTATCGGGGATACATGCTCTTCAAGGATGTAGAAATAGACGTCCCCGTGAACGAATCCATCTTCCGTCCACCGTCGTCTCTAAAGATGGTTTCTCCAAAAGTAGTATCGCCGAGAAGGCGTTCTACGATAACGGTGTTTCTAAGCGTCGGGGAGAGGAGGATGAACTCATCCGAGCTATCGAAATACCTCGGATTCTGTCCGGTAGTGCCTAAGGGCTGGGTTGCGGTTTGCGGGAACGCGGTCAAATCGGGCTGGATAGACCTCTACTGCGTCAGGAAGGGTTATAGGAACTATACGATCGAGGAGAGACGCGGGAGTTTGGTGTTGAGGGCGAAGAGTTACATCGAAGTGTGGGAGGGACGTTTGGGCGTCAGGCCGAGGGGAGAAAAATACACCGTGATCGGGGGCGTGAAGGTTTACGAAGTGGGATCCTCCTACCTCTTCGAGAAAAACGGGATCTGGTACGGTTTGATGAACGAACACCGACGGGAGGTCGTATTAGATTTGATCGAGCATCCGGTGAAGATAAACGGCACGATACCCGTAATGATCGAGAGGGCTTACCGTTTCAACGAATCCGAAAGCTTAAAGTCGTTCGTGGAGAGGGAGTTCGGGCATGAGATCTACCTTCCGTTCGTTTACGATCGAAACGCGTCCCTTAGTTGCGTGGTTATAACGAACGGGTCGGTTTGGTTGAATTACATCGTCACAAACTCCAGCCGTTTTTACATCATCGACGTAGAAGAAACCGTCGCTCCGGTGAAAGGAGTTGAGGGATGCATCCACGCCAAGAGGGGAGATCTGACGATTGAGATATACGCCCCCTACGTGCCCAAAGGTTGTCTGCACGAATTCGCCGAACGCTTTCTCGGCTAACATTTTTTACCCCTCGTCCCACCCATTTTCAATGCTCAGGAGGGAGAAGAGACTCGAAAGGAAGATAGCCAAGGAGAGGATAAGGATACTGTTCGAGATGATGGAGAAGATGAAGCACGAGGATTACGAGCTCGCGAGGCGCTACGTCGAACTCGCGAGGAGGATAGCGATGAAGTACAGGTTGAAGTTGCCCAAACGCTACAAACTGCTCTTCTGCAAGAGGTGCCTCTATCCCTACGTGGAGGGGAGGTTTCGGGTGAGGATCAGAAAGTCGAGGGTTATAATCACGTGCCTCAACTGCGGATACGAGCGCAGGATACCTATAAGACCAAAAAGAATAAAAAATCAAAATAAAAAAGGGAAAGGTTGATATACGATCCGTTCGAACTCGTTGCAAAGTCGATCGGGTGGAATTGAGATGGTGGTAGATGCGGTTAAGGAGAAGGCTTTGGAGCTTGCGGATGCCATACTCCAGTTGGAGGAGTATAGGGAGTTTATGGAGATGGAACAGAGGCTTAGAGAGGACGAGGAAGCGCAACAGCTTTTGGTGGAATTTCAGAGGAAGCAGCAGGACTTCGTGGCGAAGCAGATGTCGGGGGAGTTCGATCAGGAGTTGCTGAACGAGTTGACGGAGATCCAGTCCAAGCTGAACGCTATGGAGAGCGTAGTGAACTTCATAGAGGCGTACAACAGGCTTTTGGCCGTTTTGGGGGAGATAGTGGATCTAATAAGCGA
>CAZQJR010000063.1:0-1846 GCA_964592825.1 uncultured archaeon
TCGAGATACTTCAAGTACAACGCGCCCAGAATACAGCCGAGGAGGGACGTTGCGGTGTAGGCGATTGTTCTGTGCACGACTTTGAAGGAGAATAGATACGAAAAAGGGTACAGAGTCGCGGACAGGAGGAGGGAGGAGAGGACGCAACCGAGGGTCGAGGCTTCCGAGGTGAAGTAGAAAACGACCGTAAGCAGGGAAGTGAGGCAAGCGGGGGATAGTATTATGAGGTCCTTGCCGAATACGTGAACGAAGATCAGATCGTATATCTCTATGAACGTCAGAATGGCCATCACCAAGAACAGCAACCTCTTCCTGTTAAACGCGAGCTTCATCGGTTTCCGTATTAGCAGTAGCGCTAAGAAGGTGGAGAACGCGAAGGAAACGTATCTGAGGAGGAAGAAGGAGGCGTAACCGTTGAGTACGGATGCGAGCACTATCGATACAACGAGTATCCCGGCGGAAACTATCTCCTTCGGTGTGCCGAAGAGCTTGGAATAGAACTTCTCCATCAGGGATACGTCCATCGCACGATCTCCCGGGCTTGGGGAATATAATCATTTGGAGAACATTATGCTCATCAGCTTGAGCCCATCTATTAGCCCGAACTTCCCCCTTCTACAGCTGAACTCGTCGAACCTCCTAACGTCATCCTTCCTGAGTCCGTAAACGAGAAACGGGACTGGCTCTGCCACGTGCGTTCTGACCTTGACCGGCGTCGGATGGTCAGGTAGGAGCATTATCCTCGTCTCCTCCAAATCGAGCCTATCGAGGAGGTAACCGACTATCTTTTCGTCGTAAATGGATATCGCCTCCACCTTCTTCTCCGCATCCCCCTCGTGCCCCACCTCGTCTATCCCTTCGGTGTGCAGAACGACGAAGTCCTTCCTCTTCAAACTCCTCAGCACCGCCCTCGCGAGCCCCTTGTAGTTCGTATCGACGTAACCCGTTACGCCTTCGACCTCCACGACCTCGAACCCCAGCCCCCTGCCTATTCCCTTTAGAAGGTCGACCTCCGATACCATCACACCCCCAACACCCCACCTCTCCTCGAACTTAGGGAAGTTTGGCATCCTCCCTCCACCCCAAATCCAGACCATGTTTGCCTTCCTCGTAACCTCCGGCACGACGCTCTTTGACATCTCCATTAGGTCGATCAGCAACCTCGCGAGTTCCCCGTTCTTGGGCAAGTGATCCGCTATCCTTTCCCCCTGAATGTCGTGGGGAGGTGTGGTCTTTACCCTATCCTCGAAATCCCTGTCGATGGTAACGAGGTTTCTGTAGCTCGTTCCGTGGTGGAATCGAACGAAATCGTAGGGACAGGAATCGTTCAGAGCATCGATTACCTCCTTAGCCTCCTCGTCCCCTATCCTGTTTGCGCTGTAGTCGAGCATTATTCCGTTTTCAACGTAAACGAGGTTGCATCTGAAGACGAGCTTGCCCCTTATCCCCTTGGCCAACGCCTCTATCGGCCCCCTACCCGTGTAATACCTACGAACGTCGACGCCCAAAATGGTTAGGTTGGCCACATCGCTCCCCGGCTCGTATCCTTTTGGAACCGTGATCGCCAACCCACAAGCCCCCTCCTTTGCGAGAAAATCCATGTTCGGCGTATCCGCGACCTCCAAAGGCGTTTTATTTCCGAGCTCCTCCACGCGCCAATCCGCCATACCGTCCGGGATGAGAAGGAGATACTTCATAAACGGAGAACTGCCGTGGGTATTCAAAACTTTCGAACAAAACATTTTTAATCTTCGCATCGTCAGATCAATAGGGCCCGTGGTCTAGGGGTTATGACGCCGCCCTCACGAGGCGGAGGTCGAGGGTTCGAGTCCCTCCGGGCCCACTT
>CAZQJR010000064.1:0-7276 GCA_964592825.1 uncultured archaeon
CGGATCGTAGTAAACTACTAATATCAGAAAAATCTATCTTTTCTCAAATGCTGGAAAGCATGTTCTATCCGAAAGTCGTTGCGGTCGTTGGCGCTACGCCGAAAGAGGGCAAGGTCGGAAATATTCTGCTGAAAAATCTTAAGGGATTCGAGGGGAAGGTATACGCGGTCAATCCCAAATACAAGGAAGTTCTGGGTTTCGAGTGTTATCCGAGCGTCGAGGACATCCCCGAACAGGTGGATCTCGTTGTGATAGCCGTTCCCGCAAACGCCGTTGCCGATGTCCTCGAATCTTGCGGGAGAAAGGGTGTGAAGAACGCGGTGGTGATAACCGCTGGATTTAAGGAGGCGGGGAACTACGAGCTCGAAAGGAAGATAGCTGAGATCTGCAGGAGGTACGGGATAAACATGGTAGGGCCGAACTGTCTGGGAATAATAAACACCTCCAACGGGCTCAACGCTACGTTCAGCGGTGTGATGCCGCCGAAGGGTAACATGGCGTTTCTGAGCCAATCAGGAGCCTTCATACTCGCCGTTCTCGACTGGGCTAAGGCGAACAACGTCGGTTTCAGCAAGATAGTTTCGTTGGGGAACAAGGCCGTGCTGGACGAGGCGGACTTCATGAGCTACCTGAAGGAAGACGATGAGACAGAAGTCATACTGCTGTACTTGGAGGGCGTGAGCGACGGAAGGAAGTTCATGGAGGTGGCGAAGGAGGTGGCCAAGGTCAAGCCCATAGTGGCGGTCAAGAGCGGTAAGACCGAGGCCGGTGCTAAGGCGGCTTCGAGCCACACGGGAAGCTTAGCCGGGAGCTTCGTCGCCTACAGAACCGCATTCAGGCAGTGCGGAGTAGTTGAGGCGGAGTCCGTGGAGGATCTCTTCGACTTCTCTCTGATACTGACGAGGATAAGGGGGATGGAAGGGGGAATGGCGATAGTGACGAATTCCGGAGGCCCGGGAGTGATAGCCTCGGATGCGGTGGAGATGATGGGGCTCAAACTCGCGAAGTTCGAGAGGGAAACGATAGATGAGCTCAGAAAGATCCTTCCTCCGATGGCGAACGTCTACAATCCCGTTGACGTCTTGGGAGATGCGGATGCGGATAGGTTCGGGAGGGCTTTGGAGATCGTCGCGAAGGATCCGAACGTCGGTGGAATTATAGCTATACTCACTCCGACCGCACAGATAGACTTTCTCAAGGCCTCGGAATACGTTGCGAAGGTGGAAAAGCCCGTGGTGACGTGCTTCATGGGTGGAGACAGCGTGAAGGGGGCGGTGGAGTTTCTGAAGGAGAAGGGGATAGTGAACTTCATGGATCCCGTCAGGGCGGTGAGGTCGCTAAGATCCGCAACGCTTTACGACGAGATGAAAGGGAAGCTCGACAGGAAGGTGGAGGAGATAGAGATCGAAGCCAAGATAGAGTTGAGGAAGGACAGGAAGGTCTTAACGGCCGAAAGCTTCGAGATCCTTAAGGCTTACGGGATCCCCGTTCCTCCGTACGGTATAGCAAAGACGGCCGAGGAGGCTTTGAAGATAGCGGACGAGATAGGATACCCGGTGGCGATGAAGATCGTATCCCCCGACATACTCCACAAAACGGACGTGGGATGCGTTAAGCTCAACGTCGGAAGGGAGGACGTGAAGAGGGTTTTCTACGAGATCGTGAAGAGGGCCGAGGATTATCTGAAGGCGGAGGTCGAGGGGGTAATGGTTCAGAAGATGATGCCGGCCGGAAGGGAGGTCATAGTTGGAATGAAGAGGGATCCGCAGTTCGGCCCGCTGATAATGTTCGGAATGGGGGGAATATACGTGGAGGTATTCAAGGACGTGGCGTTCAGGATAGCGCCGATATCGAGGGAGGACGCCTACGAGATGGTGAGGGAGGTGAAGGCATACAGGATATTAAAGGGTGTGAGGGGAGAGAGACCTTCGGACATAGATGCGGTCGTGGATGTGATATTGAGGGTTTCGAAGCTGAGCTTGGATTTTGAGGATATAGTGGAGATGGATCTAAACCCCGTGTTCGTTTACGAGAAGGGTTGTTGTGTTGTTGACGCTAAGATGGTTTTGAGGTGAGGATCATGCTGATATCGTCCATAGACGAGTATTCGGGAAAAACGGGATTCGTTATAGCGTTCGGCAAGATTCTGAAGGAGAGGGGACTGGAGGTCGGGTTCTTCAAGCCCATAGGGATAGGAAGGTACGTGGGAGATGAGTTGCTCGACGAAGACGCAAAGGCGGTCGTGGAGGCGTTGGAGCTCGAGGACGATATGGATACGGTGTGCCCCGTCATCATGGACAAACCCTACTTGGAGTTCGTGGTTTCCGCGGACATCGTTGACGTTAAGAGGAGGATAGAGAAGGCCTACGAGGAGGTAAGGAAGGGAAAGGATGTCGTTCTGATAGAGGGGGCGCTGTACTACCAACTCGGCAGAGCGATGGGGTTGTGTGATGTAAGCGTTTCCGAGATGCTCGACGAGAAGGATCTTATGATAGCCAAGTTCACGGGAGATTACGTCATAGATGAAATAATAACTGCAAAAGCGCTCTTCGGGAACAACATGAAGGGGGTTATATTCAATCAGGTGTCTGGGTACAAGAGATCCTATCTCGAGAGCGTTACCGGGCACGTGCTGAAGAAGAACGGCATAGATGTGTTCGGAATGATTCCGAAAGATTCTCTGCTGTCGGGTGTTTTCGTTAGCGAGATAGCCTCCGCTTTGGGTGGTAGATACCTCGTAAAGCCCGAGAAGGATTTCATCATAGAGCAGATGCTCGTCGGTGCGATGTCCCCCCAGTCGGCTCTGGGTTACTTCAGGAGAGCCAAGAACTGCGCGGTGATAACGGGCGGAGACAGGACGGATTTGATAGTCCTCGCGTTGGAATTGCCGAACGTGAAGTGTTTGATACTAACGGGCAACTTGGAGCCTCCGAGCATAGTCGTCGGGAAGGCGGAGGACAAGGGAATTCCCATGATAGTCGTGGCGGACGATACCCTAACGACCGTCGAAAAGGCGCAGTCGGTGTTCGGGAAGGCGAGAATAAGGGGGAAGGAGAAGGTCGAAAGAATGAGGGAGCTCATAGAGAGGTACGTCGACTTGGAGGGATTAATTAATAGCTTTGGTCTTTAATTTATTTTATATATTACTAAAAAATAATTGGTTTTGTTAGGTTATACCAAAAACGGCTTACTTTTTCGCGAATTGGTCAAAAAAGTTCAAAAATTCACGATTTTGGCGTGTTTTGGTTAGCTAACCGCCGAACATTTCGATTTTAAACGGTAAATTTTTGTCCAAGTTTTGCGAAAACTTTAAAAGTCAATACTTAATAGCAACTACTTAGCCTGATCGAAGGAAATTTGATACGGGCTGTCAAGTCCGATGGAAATCTCGGGAATACCGTCCGAATCCGTTCAAATTTGAAAATACGCTCAAATTGGGGTGAAAAGGTATGGAGGGAGGGGATGATCATGATCGTGGGAAGGCACATAATAGCGGAGTTGTATGGAGTTCCAAAGGAGCTAATTTCAAATGAGAGCACCGTAAGGCAGATAATGGAGGAGGTGGTAAAAGAGGCGGAGTTGACGAAGGTGGGTAGCGTGTACAAGCAATTCAACCCGCACGGGGTAACGGGAATAATTCTGATAGCGGAGAGCCACATATCGATACACACATGGCCGGAGTACGAGCTCGTGAACTTGGACATCTTCACGTGTGGTGACGCAAAAAAAGCTGAGAAGGCATTCGAGCTATTCTTGAAGAAGTTCAAACCGAAATCTTATAGACACTACATGCTCGACAGGGGATAACATGATGGAGAGGATTAGGAGGCAGATTCTTCAGGCTCTGTTCAGGGAGCCAATGAGCGTATACAGACTCATCGACGAGCAGGATGCCAGCCTTCCGGAGTTCTTCCAACTGTTGCAGGAGATGGAGAACGAGGGGCTTATAGCAATCGAAAACGGAAAGGTGAGGCTTACGGAAAAGGGATACGAGCTGTGCGAATCGATGGGCTTAAAGAAGATCGGCAGGTTCGAGTGCAAGTGTTGTGGGGGAACGGGTTACGAGATAAACGAGTTCTTCCGAGAAGTGATGAAGGAATACGCGAAAATTGCGGAGGAGAGGCCGGAGGCGATAGAAAAGTACGATCAGGGGTTCATAAGCTTGGACGGTGTAATCAGAAGGGTGGAGTTCGTTTACGAGAGGGGAGATCTGCTTAAGACCAAGATCTTCGTCGTCGGAGATGACGATCTCTTCAGCTTGGCTTCAGCTCTGACGGGTCTGCCGGAGAAGATCGTCGTGATAGACATCGACGAAAGGCTGATAGATTTCATAAACGGGAAGGCGGACGAATACGGATTGCCCGTCGAGGCGATGGTTTACGACGTTCAGCAGGCTTTTCCGGATGAGCTTAAGAAGAAGTTCGACGTCTTTGTGACGGATCCGGTCGAAACTATTCCGGGAATAAAGCTCTTCCTTTCGAGGGGAGTTTCGACGCTTAAGGGAGTGGGATGCTCCGGTTACTTCGGCCTCACTACGCTCGAAGCATCGAGGAGAAAGTGGCTGGAGATTCAGAGAATGATACACGAAATGGGATTCGTTATCACGGACATGAAGAGGAAGTTCAACGTTTACCCGCAGGATGAGAAGAACTTCTTCAGGTTTCAGGAGAAGTTGCCGATAGTCAAGAAGTTGGGCGTGGAGATAGACTACAACTGGTACAAGTCCACTCTTTACAGGATCGAGGCGGTTAAGGAGCCCAAGCCTCTTGTAGAGGGAGAGATGATCATAGACGAGAAGGTTTACAAGGACGACGAGAGCTGGGCTACGCCCTACTGAAACTCCTTGGGATCGAGCATCCGAAGGTTGCCGAAGATAAGGATCTTACGACCTCTAATAAGCAGGAATTCGTTCTCTGACGGGGAGGGAACGTAGAATTCTCCTTCCGTTTCGAACGCGAGGACATCGCCAATCTTTTTTAACCTTCCCCTCTTAAGCGCACCGAGCATCGAAAGGATTGAGAGAGCGACTCCTACGGAAGATCCCTCTCCACGTCTTCCGAACATCCAGCTAAGCGAGGGGATCAGGGGATCGATCTTCCTCGTAGTGAAGAACCTGAGCCTTTTCCTTTCGAGCACCTCGCCCTCCGCGAGTAGCATCCAAGTTCTCGATACAACGTAAAATCTGCCGTCCTTCTCCGCGACGAATCCCACGGAATGAACAGCCCAAACGTTCGGGTTGAGATCTTTCAATATTCTCAGGCGGTTGTAGAGATCCGTCCTAACGCTATTGGATGTCAGGCCATATACCAGCGGAACGTCAGCTATCGCGGATGCACCCAAGAACAACGCCAACACGTGCAGACCGTAGTGATACGCCAGAACGGACACGAACACGGCTAAAATCGCCGATAGGATAGCGAGCATCTTTGGGAGAGACAAACGCCTGCGGATTCTACCGTACCCATATCTGAGTTCCGGTAGCTCCGCCAAATACGATAGAACATCGCAATCCATCGATTCAAAATCTTTCTGAAAGTTTATAACGTTTGCATCCGAAAGCTTAAAATACATCGAAGTCCGATGTATCTTAGTCCGAGGTATGTTCGACAAAAAGGAGAGGGCGTTGAAGAAGCTCAGGAAGGAGCTTCGTTCCGGCGTTTACTCCTACCTCGTGCTCTCCATACTGAAAGATGGGGAGATGCACGGGTACTTCATAAGGAAAAGACTCGAAGAGTTGGGTTTGGTTCCGAGCGAGGGCGCTCTTTACGACATTCTGAAGAGCTTGCAGAAGTTGGGGCTCGTGGAGGGGTTTTGGGTGATGGAGAAGAGGCCGAGGAAATGTTACAGGCTGACGGATTTGGGGAGGGAGGTTTTGGAAGAACTAAAGGAGGAGATCAGGCTGATAGTGAGGGTTTTGAGAGGTGTTTTGGATGGATGTTGAGCTCTTTCTCTCCGTCCTGATGCTCGCTATCGGAACTCTAACTTTGGCCGTGAGGAACAGACCGAATCCCTTCGTAGGCGTCAGGTTCGGTTACACCTATCTTTCGAAGGAGGCTTGGAGAAAAGCGAACACGTTCGCGGGGATTTACTGCATCGTTCTGGGTCTATGCTTTCTTGTGGTAAGCCTAACCGTCGAGCTACCCTCGAAGGATTTCACGATCGCCTACCTGCTATCGATAGTTCCGATGACCGTTATAACATACAAGATAGCTAAGGAGAGCTACGAGAAGGAGGATATGGCGTCTCCCGTAAACGAGACCAAGCCGATGATGAGGTTTTCGATTAGGAGGACGATAACGCTTGAACTAATTCCCCTCGTCGTCTATCTCGTTGCGGTTGCGTTGCTTTGGAATAAGGTGCCCGAGACGGTGGCAATTCACTTCGGATTCGACGGAAGGCCAGACGTTTACGTCGGCAGAACGCTTGGGATCGTGGCAATACCGGTGGCGATGATGCTCTCCACGGTGATTTTAACGGCTCTGATTCAAAGGGAGCCGCTTATTCTGAAGTTCCCGGCATCTTCGAAGTTCATGATCCCCGTTCAGGTTTACATAGCCCTCGTGTCTTTCTCGATCTTCCTCTACAACGTCGGAGAGATTTCCGGAATGGTTTCCGTTGCGGTGTCTCTAATCGGAGCGATAACGCTGGTCGTTTTCCTAGTCAGAGCGCACTATATTTAAACATCGTTTACGTTACGCCCTCGGGGATGATGAACCTTACGGGAGCTGAGCGGTGATGAAACTGGGCAGGGCTGACTCGCAGTCTTACAACCTTTCGCTCCATAACTCGATGAAAGACCGTATTTCGGGGATAATTGGAAGCATGACGGATTAGGATGAGATATAACGTTGGACGTTCGATCTGAGATCGTAGTATAGTTCGGTTAAATAATTTAAAACTATATAATTTACTCTCTTGACTGGGCGATTGTAGCGAGGAGATAATTATTTTCAGTTGTTAGCTTAAGGGGAATTGAATAAATTTGGATTGGAGAGGTGTGAGATGATTAATTTCGAAAATTTAAGAGGGATAAAAGTCGGGTGTAGTTATAAATGACTTGCATTATCTTAGTTCCCGGATACTATTTAAACCAAATACTAACCCAGAAAACTTTTTATCCTCAAAACTCCTAAATCCCAATACAGTTCAAATCAGACTAAAATAGGATTGAAAGAAGAAGAAATTAATATAAATTCCGATTACGAAGATTCTGTTCAAATCAGACTAAAATAGGATTGAAAGTTATTCTATATCTTACGTATCCCCTCACCGTTGC
>CAZQJR010000065.1:0-11872 GCA_964592825.1 uncultured archaeon
CTCGCCAAAACCGGCCCTATCTCGGATATCGCGGAAACCACGTATTCCTGTTGCTCCTTCAGAGTCATCTTAGTCTTCCCGACGTGAGGGCTGACGCTCCTATCCTTTCCCTCCTGCTCCCTCCTCGCTATCGCGACGAGCATTTCGGCGGTTTCTTCGGCGTTCGCGGTTTGAATAACGGGAATTCCGAAGTCCACAGCTATAGTCGCCAGCGCACCTCTTATCGCGTTCGGATTTAGCCTACCGTAAAGCCCGTTGCCCTCTACGATGAGAACGGGTCTTAGGTAGTACCTCTTGAGTTTAAGCAGTTGTTCGAACAGCCTCCTGTCGGTTATGCTCTCCACGAAGTCCTCAACTGTTTTTCTCTCCACCGCCACCCTGTCGCTCAAAACGTAGTCCCCTGCCTCGAGATTTTGAACCCTAACACCCACTCCCATGTCGTACAGCCTCTTCACGACCTCGGACTTCATCTCCCTCGAGTCCACGTAGATGATCGGAAATCCAACCCTCTCCACGAAATTCGTTAGAGTCGGACGTTTCCTCCTCTTCAAACTCTCCTTGAGCTCGTAAAGCCTTTCGAACATCATCCTCTCCTTCCTAAGGCTTATCCAGTAGTAAGCCTCGTCCCTCGTTCCCTTCGTAACGAGAACGACTATCCTACCCTCCCTCGCCCTCCCAGTTCTACCCTTCCTCTGAATAGCCCTTATCTCCGACGGTACGGCTTCGTAAAAGACGACGAGGTCGGTTTCGGGTATGTCCAGACCCTCCTCCCCAACGGATGTGGCGACGAGAACCTTCACGTCCCCCCTCCTGAACCTCTCCACGATCTCCATCTGCTCCCTCTGCTTCAGCCCCCTGTCATCTGCTCTATTCGCCTGCCCCACGAATCTGACCGCCTCTATTCCCATTTTCCTGAGCTCCCTCGCCAAAACTTCCGCCGTATCCCTGAAGTTCGTGAAGACCATTATCCTCGAATCGGGATTCCTTCTGAGCTGTTCCCAAACAACCTCCTTCAACTTCTCGAGCTTTGGATGATCGACCTCGCACTTGAGAGCCTTGATTACCGCCTTCCTGAACGTAGGATCAGATATTATGCTCTTCGCAGCCTTGCTCCCTCCCTTGGACTTCGCCTCCATCACGAGCCTCTTCAGGTAGTGTTTGAGAGCGTTCAACCCCTGCGTCTCTATGAGCTCTATCCCGTGTTGGATCTTCAGAACCTCTGCCAAAACGGATATAGCTTCGAACAACCTCTGATCCCTCGTCTCCACCGCCTCGCTCTGCAGAGCCTCCTGCAAGGCCAAGAGCTCCTTCTTCGTCGCTCCCCCAACCGCGATTCCAAGACCCTCGAGCCTCTTCAGCCTCATCTCCAAGCACCTTCTGAAAGCCTCCCTAACCTCCTTGAGATCCTTGGGCATGTCCACCTTGATCCACTCTATCTTTCTCTCGTGAACGTACGGCCTAACGTCCGGATCGAGCTCGGTTCTGATCTCTATCTCCTCTATGCCCAAGTTCTCTATTACCTCCCTTATCCTCTCCACGTCGCTCCCGGGAGACGCGGTGAGGGCGAGGACGAGGGGTTTCTTAGCCTGTCTGAAGTACGCCTTGGCTATGAAAACGTAGGAGTAATTTCCCACCGCCCTGTGAGCCTCGTCGAACGTGATGTGAACGACGTCATCGAGCGATATCCTCCCCGCTATGAGATCGTTCTCCACAACCTGAGGCGTCGAAACTATAACCTTGGCGTTTTTCCAAAGCTGAACCCTCCTATCCGGGGAGATCTCACCGCTCAAGGCGACTATTCTATCCGGAGGTATCTTCAGCGTCCTCCTGAGAAACTCGGCGTGCTGTTCGACGAGGGGTTTGGTTGGAGCCAGCATCAGCGCCTTTCCGTCCTCGTTGTGCAAACGCGAGGCGATTACGAGGAGGGCGATGACGGTCTTGCCCAGACCCGTGGGCAGTATAACGAGGGTGTTGTGCATCAAAGCTGTTGCCGCTATGGCTATCTGATAACTCCTTCTCTCAACCGTCCTCTCCTTGATCAGCGGATGGTGAACGAACTCCATTCTCAAAGAGCTTGAATTGGGCTGTATAAAACGTTTAAGTTCAGAGAGGTGGTAGAGACACGATGATAGATCCCCGGGATCTGATACCTTGGAGGGTGGCGGAGAGATGGGAGTGTAGGAGATGTGGATGGTGCTGCTGCAACTACGACGTTCCCGTTACGGTATACGATGAGGAGAGGTTGAGGAAGTACGGGGACGTGTTCCGAAGGGGGAAGGTAGGGCTCTATCTGAAGAGGGTGGAAGGGAGGTGCGTGTTCTACGAGGACGGGAGGTGTCTCATATACGACGAAAGACCTCTGGCGTGTAGGCGGTATCCGTTCTACGTTAGGAAGAAGGGAGACGAGCTCGCGAGGTTCGGGAACGTTTACGTTTACTTAGACAAAAACTGCAGGGGGATCGGGAAGGGTAAGAGGATAGAGGAGTTACTCAAACGAAGTCCTTTCTTCTCTCCTTGTCCTCCCTGTCCACCGCTGTGAGAATAGCGTATATCCTTTCCGCCAAAGCTATGGTCTTCCTAAGCTCCTGATAGAACAGCGTGAACGTAGCGTAGGGATGACCGCAGGGGTAATCGTAGTTGGTGACGGGGCACCCCTTGCACTCGAACTTCTGGTGCTTTACGCAGAAGGACGTTATCTGAATCGCCACCTCCTCTATCGCCCTCAGGGCGTTCAGAATCGATTCCCACTTCTTCAAAGCGACTTCGGATTCGCTCGCACCCTCCTCAAGATCCCTCTCCGCGTCCTCGAACGTGTAGAGTTCTATTTCCTTCATACAAAAATTTATGACGATATTTGCTTAAATCTCTTTTTGACCCAATCGATTCCGAGCATCTTTATGAAGTATCCCGCCCTCGGCCCGTAACTCTTGCCCAGAATGGCCTTGTATATCGCTTGGAATGCCTTTGCCGGCTTCATTCCGACCTCTTTTGCTACATCGTATACGAGGTTGTGAACGTCTTCTGGCTTCATGCCCTCGTCGAGCCTCTCGGCAAAAGCCCTGAGGAAATCCTTCTCCTTGTCGCCGAACTTCGATGGATCGACGCTTTCGGCTATCTCGAACTTCAGCCTTTCGGGAGCGAACTTCTCGAGCCAATTCTTGGCGTACCTAAGCCTCCTCGCAACATCCCTCCTCGCCCTCTCGTCGATTTCGTATCCCGTTCTCTCCAAGATCTCAAGAACCTTCTCAAGATCCCACTTCGCTATCTGTCCCACCACTACAAGATGCCTGAACGGAATGTCCGAGTATTCGACATCACCGACCAGAGAAAGCTCTACGGCTCTATCCTTTTTCTTTATTCCTTCCTCGAACTCATCCACCAATTCGAGCAGATTGGCCGGATCGAAGTCTATGTGCTTCTTCGGCTTGACCCTGATTATGATGTATCGAACTATCTCCGGCGGAAGGACGTCCAAGAACTCCCTGACCGGAATCACTATGCCCTTCGAAGAGCTCATCGCCCCGACGCCCTTCAGGTTTATCCACTCATACGGAATTGGATAAGGTGGCTCGATTCCGAATATCTCCCTTGCCAACCTTTTGCCGGTATCGTAGCTTCCTCCAGCTGCTGCATGATCCTTGCCGAAAGGTTCACATGTTATTCCCAATATCTTCCACCTCGCCGCCCAGTCCACCCTCCAAGTGAGCTTTCCTCCACCTCTGTAGCTCGCCTTCCCCTCGTGCCCACACGCACACTTGTAGTATATCCATCTATCGTCGAAGCCCGTCACCTTTGCGGAGTTTATCCTTCCGCAGTTCTCGCACAAAGGCATGAATGGATACCAATCGGATTCGAGCTTCCTTCCCGTCACCTCCTCTATTATCCTCGCTATATCGTCCCTTCTCCGCAGAGCGATCCTTATCTCCTCCTCATACTGCCCCTCCTTGTACATCCGATCCGCTTTCTTCACCGTAACGGGAATTCCTAAGATTTCGAGCGATTCCAAGAAGGGCTCCAAGAAGTGGTCGGCGTAGTTGTCGTGACAACCTTCGGGATCGGGAATCTCGCTCAACGGCATGCCGACGTATTCCTCGTACTCCTTAGGCAAAAAAGGATACCTCTTTCGCAATGGATCGAACGTGTCGGCGATGTAAAGCATCTCAGCCTCTCCGCCCTTGTCTATAACCGCCCTCCTGACGGCATCAGCGGTAAGCATCTCCCTCAAATTGCCCAAGTGGATGGGGCCCGATGGCGTTATGCCCGTCGCTATCCTGTGCCTCCTTCCCCTCCTTAGCAAATCCTCCGCGATAACGTCCGCCCAATGGATCTCTTCCATCGCTCAAAGACGGGAGGAAGGTTTTAAAAAAGTTATCAGGACATCCAAGCGGGTGGCCTGTAATCGCCCGTCGCAACGTTCTTCGGCCATATTATTACGATTTTTCCATCCTGCCACTGGCATATCCAGTTTCTGATGTAGTCGTTACCCCAAAGCGGATCGTGGCGCTTGGTGAAGGCGAAGTTGCCCCTCACGGTCTTGAACGGGTGGGTGGCGTTTATCCACTCGAGGTACTTCACGACCAAGCTCGAGTTGAACGGATCCTTCGCCCCATGTCTGTAAGCCTGCTCGACCGCCCACTTGTACATGAAGAGGGCGTCGAACATGTCGTAAGCGGTGTTCGCATCCGGATATCCCCCATACTCCTCCTTCCAAAGCTTCAGGAACCACCTCGCCCTGTCGTTGAGAGGTATCGGTATGGCCCCGCCCGTTGCGATGAACACCTCACCATCGATCTTTCCGTCGCTGGCGTTCCAAGCGTAGGGGTTTATCGCTGAAAGATCGTGTCCGAGTAGGGGAATCTTTATCCTCATGTCCGTCCACTGCTTCACCAACGGAATCCCGCTAACGTGGGCGAGCAACGTAATTATAACGTCCGCGTGCTTTCTCTTTGCTTCGAGCAGTATCGAGGAGAAGTCCTCCGTCCCCTTCGGAACCTTCGCCTCCATGACTATCTCGTATCCGTGATCCCTGAGCATCTTCTTGAGCACCTTAGAAACGCCCTCCGCCCACTTCGCATCGTCCCTGACTATCGCAACCCTCCTCCAGTTCTTGTGAAGCTCGCCGTTGAAGTAATTGTTGAGAGCGTCGAATATGTCGTAGGCGAAAGTAGTTCCGTTCAGGGTTCCCGCTCGGAAGAAGTACTTGTAGTGTTCGTAATCCTTAACCACGCAATCCGTCAGCGAAGGTGCAGCACCGTCCGCGAGCCAAACCGTCTTCGTTTCTGCTATTATGGGTTGAACGGCCATCGTAACGCCGCTCGCGAATCCTCCTATTATCACCTTGCACCCCTGATCCTGAATGAGCCATCTCAAGGACGTGGCGGCCTTGTTCGGATCCATTCCGGTATCTGCGGAAACCACGACCACCTTCCTACCCAAAATCCCACCGTGCTCGTTTATTATTTTAGCTGCAAGCTCCACCGCCTTCTTCTCCGCCACGCCGAATCTCGTCTGCATTGGGCCGATCACGCCGACCTTTACCGTTTCACCAGCCTTCTTCTGAGCGCATCCCGCGATAAGCAGGGCGAGGACGAGCAAGATCGCAAGCTTCTTCATCATATCACCTCATCGAGCCTTACAAGCCTCTTCGCCTTCCCCTCAAACCTCTCCAAGCTTCCAGAAGGAACCGCAACGAGCTTTGGCTTGAATCCCAAGAACTCCTTAATGTCCCTCGCAATCGACGGAATCAGGCTTTCGTCCCCCTCGAAAACGATCCTTATTCCCTCCCCAACCTCTATCCTGTAGTGAACTATTCCGTAGCTCGCGAGAATCTCCTCCACATCGGAGGGGTAGAACTTCACACCCTTGTATATCACCATATCATCAGTCCTTCCCTTTATCCTCTTCATAGTCATGTGCTCAATCCCGCACTCACACTTGTCTCTGTAAGCTATTGCACTCACCTCACCGCTCCTATAGCGGATCAACGGCATTGCTTCCCTGTTCAGAGATGTATAGACCACCTCTCCCTCCTTCCCATCCTCCAAAACCTCCCCCGTCTCCGGATCCACTATCTCCACGATGTAGTTATCTTCCCACATGTGCAACCCGTTCCTCTCCGGACATTCGAAGCCCACCGTTCCAACCCCGCCCATCTCCGTAAGCCCGGGGATGTCGAACGTTCTGACCTCGAATATCTCCTCTATCCTCTTCCTCATCTCGTCGCTCCAAGGCTCCGCTCCCAACAACATCTTCTGAAGGCTTAGAGATTTGACGTCGATTCCCATCTCCGCCGCAACTTCGGCGAGTCTTAGGGGGTAGCTTGCGGTAGCGCAGAGAACCGTAGTTCCGAAGTCCTTCATGAACCTGAGTTGATTTCGAGTGTTTCCGGGGCCTATCGGAATTACGAAAGCGTTTATAGCGTCGGCGGCGAAGTGGAAACCGAAACCACCATTCCAGAGCCCGAAGGCGGGGGTGATCTGAATCACGTCTTTGGATGTTATTCCGGCTATGTAAAAGGCTCGAAGCATCATCTCCTTCCACTGCTCGACATCCTTCCTCGTGTACGGGATTATTACAGGCTGTCCCGTGGTTCCTCCGCTCATCTGAATCCTCACGACCTCCTCCTTCGGAACGCAGCACATCTTTAGCGGATAGGCGTTTCTGAGATCCTGCTTGGTCGTGAAAGGAAGTTTCTCGATGTCCTCAACCTTCCTTATCTTGTCCACATCTATCCCGCACTCCTTGAACTTCTTCCGATAGAACGGGCACCTCCAAAAAGCGTAACGGACTATGCTTTTGAACCTCCTCTCCTTTATCGCTTCGATCTCCCTCCTCGACATGTATATGCCTTCCCTAATCCCCTCCATCATCGATGCGTGCTCGATCTTACGTATTTAAACCTTTCTCATTTCGCGGGTCTGATTCCGTAAGATAAGATTTGTCCAATTTTATGGGATTAATGTTATAAATAATTTCGATTTTCGTTTTTTAATTTTTATTATTAAAAATTATTTAATTTGAACGATCTTTCTGAACGTGCCCAAGGCGTCCTGCCCATGTGCCTTACCGCGTACGAATCCTTCGAAGACTAAAAATCCCCCACGCACGGCGGGAACGCTAAACTTCAGTTCGATCTCCCTCACCGACCCGCTCGGAATACGTTCGTCCACGACCACCTTTCTCATGCATACGGGATTCCCGTTCTCGTCGCTTACGAAAACGTCTATCGATTTCAGGGAAACGTCGTAATCGTTAGGATTCGCAACGTTCAGAACTATCTCGCATTCGTAGCGTCCATCGAAGCCTACGACGCTGAAGTTCTCGACCTCAACGTCCAAAATCGGAGGTAGGTTCCTTTTGAATACGTCAAACGTATCCCAAGGCTTTTCGGATTCCTCCACGAACGCCAAGCATAACAACGCTCCCATAACGACGATCAATAAGATTAAAATCCTCCTACCCATTGAAACGAACTCCCTTTCGAACGTATTTAACGTTATCCCGAACGGGACGTCGGTCAGACAGCCCCTAAGTCATCACCCATCAGCGCTCAGGGGGCGTCATCATCCCCGAAGGTTTTAACCCCGGAAGGTATAATATACCTGCCCTCCCGCTCGATTCGATGGGAGAAGTGATCGTCGTAGGAACCGCTCACGTTTCGAAGAGGAGCATCGAAGAGGTTATCAAGACTATAGAGGAGGTTAAACCACAAGCAGTTGCCGTGGAGCTCGATTTTAAGCGTTTCATGGCGTTACAGGGAAAGCATCAGGATGTGTCCGTAGCGGACGTTATAAGGAGGGGGGACGTTTTCCTCGTTCTCTTTCAACTCCTCCTCTCCTACTTCCAGAGGAAGGTGGGCGAGGAGTACGGAGTGAAACCCGGACAGGAGATGCTCGTGGCAATAGAGAAGGCGAGAGAAATAGGTGCGGACGTCTTGCTGATCGACAGGGACATAGCGATAACGTTCAAAAGGTTCTGGCAGTCCCTATCACTTCTGGAGAAGATCAAGCTCGCATACCACATTATCAAGAGCGTTTTCGGGGACGAGGAAATCGAAGTGGACGAGATGCTTAAGGAGGACGTGCTCGAAGCTCTCGTGAGGGAGTTCAGGAAAATAGCCCCATCGGCGGCGAGGGTTCTCATAGACGAAAGGGACGCTTACATAGCGGCGAAGCTCATCGAAGCGTCCTCGCGTTACGACAAGATCGTCGCCGTCGTCGGTGCTGGGCACAAAAAGGGAATCGAGAAGTATCTTAAGAATCCCGAGCTTCTCCCCGATCCAAACGAGCTCGAGAGGGTGAGGGAGAGGAGGTTCGGGATACTGAAGCTTCTGAGCTTCGCCGTGATGGGTTTCGTCCTCCTCACGTTCATCGCGGTTCTTTCGACTATGAACTCCGCGATAATCGAGAAGGCATTTCTATACTGGTTTCTGATAAACGGCGTTCTATCCGCTCTTGGAGCACTCGTCGCGGGAGGCCATCCGCTTTCAGCCTTGGCCGCTTTCCTTTCCGCTTGGCTGACGTCCCTGAATCCCACTATCGCGGCGGGTTGGGTTTCGGGACTCGTTGAGGCGAAGATAAGAAGGCCGTCCTCCAAGGATCTGGAGGATCTCGTCAGAGCCGAAAGCCTGAGGGATCTAATGCGAAACAAGATCTTCAGGGTTCTGCTCGTCGCGGCGTTGACCAACGTCGGGAGTATGATCGGAACGATATACGGAGCCTACGTAGTCATGAACGTTACGGGCGTAGACGTTCCGAAGGTGGTTAAGGGCGCTCTCGCGAGGTTGTTCGGATTTCGATGAAAAACTATATTACCGTCCCCGCATAGCCCATTACGATGTGGAAGAAGATCAGGGAAAAGTTCGAAAGGTATCCCTCCCAGATAGTCGTGGCAAAAGAGTTTCTGAGGCTCGGCATATCCGTCAAGAACGGAAAGGCATACTGCGGTGACATAGAGCTCGTTCCCACCAAGATCGCGGAAGCCCTCGACGTGGATAGGAAGGTCGTGGTTTCGGCAATTCAGAACATAGAGAGCGACGAAGAGCTTAGAAGGGTGTTTTCGTCCCTAAAACCTGTGGCGAACATAGCGGAGGTTGCGAGGCTGTTGGGATTCGGGGTTCTCGAGGTTTACGCGGAAAGCCACAAGGTCGGAATTGTTGCTGGGATAACCTCCATCCTCGCGAGGGAGGGGATATCGATAAGGTTCATCTTGGCCGAGGATCCCGAACTCAGCGTCGAATCCAAGCTGACGGTCGTCACGGACACGAAGATTCCGGGAAGGCTCGTCGACGAATTTCTAAAGGTCGACGGAGTGCAGAAGATCGTCATAAGTTGACCCTCCTAAACCCCTTACCGACGAAGTATATCTCCGCGCTGCTCTTCCTCGACGCCTTCGGGCTGTGGAACTTCTTGAATCTGAAATACGGCTTAAACTCGTCGAAGAGGTTTCTGATCTCCTCACCCTGAAAAACCTTTACGACGAAGCACCCTCCCTCCTTCAAAAACCTCCTCGCCATGCCGAACGCGGCCCTCGCAAGATCCACGGAAAGAAGGTGATCGATAGTCCATTTTCCGGTTATCTTGGGAGAAGCATCGCTCAAAACGACGTCGAATTCTTTCCTTACTTCCTCTATCCTTTTCGCCGTTTCCTCGTCGGTTATATCACCCCTCACGAACTCCACTCCCTCTATGGGTTTCATGGGGTTGACGTCCACCGCAACCACCCTCGCCCCAAGCTCCACGGCCACCTGACTCCATCCTCCCGGCGAAGCACCCAAGTCCAGAACCCAATCCCCTTCTCTGATCAACTTGAACGTTTTGTTCATCTGAAGTAGCTTGAACGCCGCCCTGCTCCTGTATCCCAGTTTCTTCGCCTGCCAGTAATAGTAGTCCTGCCTGTCCCTCTTTCTCCTCATCGAACCGATGTAGGGATTTAGGGATATATTAAGGTAGTTCACGAAAACTCGTGCGGACGGTATAAAATCAAAAAATTTATATACTAACAGCGACGTTGGGAAATCAATGATTACTATCGATATCATGATAGATCCTCCCGATGGTCGTGATCCTTTGATGAAAAAAGATTTTACGAATTTAAATAAAAGTGTTTTTATTCCTCATAATAATTACAATTACTTTATATATTTAGTCAAATATAAATATCAGCAACCCCTATTTCCTTATCGGAGGTGACGTGAGATGGAGAAGAAGGTCGAGGTAAGGAAGGAGAAGGAGGAGGCCGAGAAGGCGTTTAAGGGCATAAAGCTGTTCATAGGCGCTTAAAGGAATTGACTTTTTATTAGTTAAATAACAAATTTATATTTTAAAATTTTAGGATCTCAAATGTCGGTTGGGGATGTAGTTGAGATACTCAAGCTATCAGCTAGTCCTCCCAACATAATATATCCCATCCCCCTACTTCCAATACTCGTGTTCGTTGAGTCGTCTAAGGGAGACCTATTCAAACTTGGATTGCTGATACTATTTTCTTCCATATTCTACGCTGGCATAAACCTCTGGAATCACGTTAACGACGTTGAAGAAGACATACTCGCCGGGAGAAGGACGGTTCTTACTGAAAATCCGAAAATAAGGTTTTGTATAGCCGTGGCATCTATAACGATGTACGTGATATCGGCGATAATCGTTCTTAGCAATCTCGTGGATTACAGGGGCGTGGTATTCTTCCTCGTAGTCGTCGCACTTACATGGATGTACTCGGACAGGATCATATTTGGAAGAATCGTAAGAAGACTAAAGGATCATTACGTCACCGAGCTCATGGCCTTTTCGGCGTCAATCCCCTCCTTCACTTTGACGTTGTGGTGTATGGTAGACGAAATTTCACCAAAGGCCGTCATAATATCGATCGCAATAACATTCTTCATGCTCGTCGGTATATTTCCCAAAGATCTCAAAGACGCTACGGGGGACGAACTCGCTGGACTGAAAACACTTGCAGCTGTTTTCAGACCGAGCACGCTCATCAAACTCTCATTTCTGATGGCATGGTTATACTACGCTACCATAGTATTGGGATCGTTCACGTATTTACCGAGAACCTCCCTTCTGGCGACGATACCCATGTCGGTTCTGATATACACTACATACAGAATGTGGAAGAACGGTTGGAGCGTAAACGTGTATACGGTCAATTACATTAGGGTAACGGCCTATTCGAACATAGTATCTTTAATCCTGCTGATCATCTCAGCTCCTTTATCTCGATCATTGCCGACGTTCCCGTTAGGTTTATGAACGTATCATCGTACACCTGACTCAAGTATCTCCTATTTTCGGATGTTTTCCTACATGACGGAAATGATGTTATAAGTAGAAGAAATTCATTAGAAAAATCTTTTATTTGTTTCATGATGGTGTGGATTCTCTTTCCGAACATGGGTATGACGTTGTGATCTATCATTATGATGTCGAACGAATCGTCGAACTTCTTTTTATCGAACAATTCCATATACCTTCTAAAACCGTCTTTGTAAAACTCTCCAAGAAATAGGCATTTATCGTAAAAATCTTCGAGCGTGAATATGGACGGATACAGGTTAACGGGATAGGACATTAAACCGAGCATCGATGCCCCGTAGGTTTCTCTGCTAACGAACGCGAGTCCGTAAGGTGTCACGGTCTGCAACTTACCTTTGACGAGTTTATCGAGCACGACTTCCTGACCCATCACCCTGTACGCTCTCACCTTACTCTCCAAGAACTTCACCGGTGCCATCCCGTCGATCTCCCCTATCACGACCCCACCCTTAACCACGTTAACCTCCTCTACGTTCGGATAACAACCCTTGAGGATTTCCAAAGTCTCCTCGAAGCTGTTTCCCCTTTCCGGATGGACATCGTGGAACACGGTG
>CAZQJR010000066.1:0-8070 GCA_964592825.1 uncultured archaeon
GTAACGCTTATGGGGGAAAGCGTAACGAACTTCGCCCTCCTTCCCACCTTCCTCTCCTTCAAAACCCTAATTTCGGAAACCAGAAACTTCGCCCTTCCTATCTCAACCTCCGGCCTTCTGAGCAGACCCTCGACGAAAGCCGTGGCGACATCGATCTTCGGAGTTGAAAAGTAGAAGTGAACGGTGTCCGATTCCAACTCCATCGCATCTCCAACGATCTTAAACCTCCTTCCCGGAACCATCAGCTTGCTAAAAGTCCAAAATTTTATCCCCGGCTTGTGGAGTTCGAGCGAAAGCTTGGGATCGCTCCTCTGAATACATCTGTATATCAAACTCGCTATGTGATATGAATGATTTAAGCTCAGCGAATTCGAGTTAAGCCTTTCGAGTTCGATTCGAATTCGCATTCAGAAAGAGATTTATCGTTAAGAATTTAAAAAATGTTTCGATGCGATCATAAACAGCGGGGTCTACATCGTTTCATGCTCTACGAACTTCTAAAATCGAAGGATGCGCAGTTCTACGTTCAGCATTCGGGAAACAACAACTTCTACTACGCGACGAAGTTTAGAATTCCAAACTCCGCATTCTACTTCGTAGGAATAGACGGAACCGATCTTCTGATCGTTCCGGAGATGGAGAAGAGCAGAGCTTCGAGGGAGAGCAGGGTTAAGGAAATAGCGTCCTTCACCGACTTGGGATTTCACGAGAGGTTGAGGGAGGTGAAGGATCCGAATAGTGCTCTCGCTCAAACCCTTATCGAGCTTCTGAAGACGCACAAGGCAAAAAAGATCTTGGTTCCGCCGGATTTTCCGTCCTTCCTAACTCTGGAGTTTCTAAAGTGGTTCGAGGTGGAGGTCGTGGAAAACCCCTTCCTAAATATGAGGGCGGTAAAGAGCAGCGAGGAGATAGAGAAGATAAGGGACACGAGCAAGGCAATACTGAAGGCCTTCGACTACGCACTCAAACTGCTCGAAAGGGTAAGGGACTGCGACGAATTGAGGAACGAGATCGAGACGTTCCTCTTCCGCATGGGTTACCTCGCCCAAGACACGATCGTCTCATCCGGAAAGCTCTCGGCCGATCCCCACTGCGTAGGGCACGGGGAGATTCAAGAGCACGTGATAATAGACGTATTTCCGAAGAGCAGAAGACACCACTACTATTCGGATTTCACGAGGACGGTGATACTGGACGATTGCCCCGAAATCGAAGAGATGCTCGATGCGGTCATAGAGGCTCAGGAGAAGGCCATATCGATGGTCAGGGAGGGCGTCACCGCCAAGGAAGTTCACCACATGGTCTGCGATGTGCTTGAGGAGAGGGGGTACCACACTCTGAGGAAGAAGTACAGGGAAGGATTTATTCACTCGACCGGGCACGGAGTGGGCTTGGACGTTCATGAGGAGCCGAGGATATACGAAAACGATGAGAAGCTCAAAACCGGGATGGTCTTCACGATCGAACCGGGGCTCTACTACAGGAAGTGGGGTGGCGTTAGGGTTGAGGACGTCGTAGTAGTAAAAAGGCACGGGTGCGAAGTTCTAACGGAGTTTCCGAAGTGGATAGACCTAAGGAGGGGGTGAAATGGATAGGATAGCGTTGGTCGATCTATCCGAGCGCGAAGTTAGGGTAAGGGAACCGAGTAAGGGTGAGAGACACTTCATAGGTGGAAAGGGCTTGGGATTCAAGATCTTGAACGACAACTTGAGGAAAGATCTGATCGTCTTTGCCTCGGGGCCTTTGACGGGATTGAGGATGAGCGGGCTGTCGAGGTGCGAAGCAGTTTTCATCTCCCCCCTAACCAGTTTCGTTGCGGATTCCTCCTGCGGCGGTTTTTTCGGAAGGGAGCTAAGAAGGGCGGGATTCTTGGCGCTGATACTTAAGGGGAGATCGAAAAGTCCCGTTTACGTTCGCGTCGAAGACGGGGAGGTGGAGGTTAGGGATGCGGACTGGCTTTGGGGAAGGGACACTTTTGAGACGGAAGACCTGCTCAAGAAGGAGTTGGGCAAAAGCTACCAGATAGCTTCGATCGGACAGGCTGGTGAGAATCTGGTTAGATTCGCGTGCATAGAACATGCAAAGGGGAGGGAGTTCGGAAGGTGCGGAGGAGGGGCGGTGCTGGGGGCTATGAAGGTCAAGGCTATTGCAGTTAAAGGCTCAGCCGATTTGGAGGAGACGATAGCCAACTACGAAAGGTTCAACGAGCTCAGGGAAGATTTCGAGAGCAGGTTGGACGTTTTGGAGGGCATATCCAGATACGGAACTCCGAAGATGATCCTTCTTACGAACGAGCTCAAGGTTTTGCCCACAAAATACTGGCGGAGGGGTAGCTTCGATTCGGAAATCTTCGACGACGTAGTTAGACTTTACGCGAGGAAGAAATCGTGCTTCCGATGCAAGGTCGGATGCGGTAAGATTTCGAAGTTTAACGGCAAAGAAGTCGAGGGGCCGGAATACGAGACCCTATTCGCCTTGGGGAGCCTATGCGGGGTAAGGGATGCGAGGGTTATCGCCGAAGCCAACCTCCTCTGCGACAAATTTGGGATGGACACGATCTCCACGGGAAACGTTATAGCTTTCCTGTTCTACTTGAGCGAGAAAGGGCTAATCGATGAGAAATACGAGTTCGGAGATCGTAAGGCGGTGCTCGACCTAATCAGAAAGATCGCGTTCAGGGAGGGCATAGGGGACGGGTTGGCCGAAGGCGTCAGGAGGTTCGCGGAGTCGATGGGGATCGAGGGAGTTCACGTCAAGGGATTGGAACCTCCCGGTTACGATCCCCGCGGGCTGATGGGAATGGCCTTGGCCTACGCCGTTAGTTACAGAGGGGCTTGCCACATAAAGCACTGCATCTACAGACCGAATTTGTCCGGTGGGCTCGACAGGTTCAAGCCGGATAAGCAAGCGGAAACCTTGATAGAGTTGGAAAACTTCTACGGCTTCACGGATTGTCTCGTAATCTGCAGATTCTTAACTTTACCGGAGATAGGGCCTCTGCACGAGGAAGACGTTGCAGAGTTATACAATGCCGTAACCGGGCAAAATCTGAACGTTGAAGATATGCTGAGGATCGGAGGGGAGGTCATAAACTTGGCGAGGGAGATAAACGTAAGGCTCGGTTTGAAGAGGGAGGACGATTACCTGCCGGAGTTCTTCTTCAAAGTCCCCACCGAGAACGGCGTCGTTGACAGAAAAGCTTTCGAGAGGATGCTCGAAGAGTACTATCGGCTTAGGGGTTGGCTGTGAACATCGATAATGATCGCAAGTAAGTTGAGGCCGCTCTGGAGCGAGCACGAAACTTTAAAACCCTGACTGCCGAGAGAATACGGAGATGAAGGTCAGGATCGAACTGTTCGCGACCCTAAGGGATAAATTCAAGACGAAGTCCGTCGAAGTCGAGTGCGAGGACTTCGAATCCGCGATAAGAAACGCATCGAAAATCTTGGGAGAGGATTTCTATCAGGAGGTTTTCGATGATAGCGGGAGGATAAGGGAGGACAGGATCATCACGATAAACGGTAGGAACGTAAAGGATCTCGAGAAGGTCGAAGTGAGAGACGGCGATCGCATAGCGATATTCCCTCCGATAGCCGGAGGATGAGGGTGCAAAAACCTTTAAAAACTGAGTTCCAACTTTGGTTTGGTGAGAGCATGCAGGCGGACATTCCAGTGAAGGAAGTGATGACGAGGAACGTCTGCACCGCGAGGAAGGACGAGTCCCTTCTGAACGCCGCGAGAAAAATGCTCGACTGCGGTGTGGGTAGCATAATAATAGTCGAGGACGGAAGGCCGGTAGGGATAGTTACGGAGAGGGACATACTCAAGAAGGTGGTCGCGAAGAACAAGGTTCCCGCCAAGGTGAGGTTGGAGGAGATAATGAGCTACCCCCTAATAACCATAAGCCCGACCACATCTCTAAGAGAGGCCGCGGACATAATGAAGAGGAGGGGGATAAGGAGGTTGCCAATAGTGGACAACGGAGGAAACCTCGTAGGAATAATAACGGACAACGACATTTTGAGCGTCGCGATAGACTTGGGAGAGTTCGCAAACCTTTTGGAGAGCCCCGGAGTGGTGGAATCGGAGGAGATGGGGGGTAAGTGCGAGAAGTGCGGGAGGTTCACGGAAAGGCTTATAGACGTCGACGGGCTGAAGTTGTGTGAGGACTGCGCCCACGAGGTGGAGTGATGAAGCCGGGTAGCGTTATGGATTTGGCGACCAAAGACGTCAAGACGATTCCGCCCCGTTCCACGATAATGAACGCCCTGAAAACGATGATCAAGTGCAACTTCAGGAGGATGCCCATAGCGGATGCGGGAACGAAGAGGCTCGAGGGGATAATATCCGCAACCGACCTCGTCAACTTCTTCGGGGGAGGAGAGAAGCACAACATCGTTCTTAAGAGATACGACGGAAACCTGTCGGCGGCGGTGAACGAATACGTCGACGAGATAATGGTCAGAGACGTGATAACCGTCGACTACACGTCCTCGTGGCAAGACGCCCTCGAACTCATGCTCGAAAGGAGGGTCGGAGGGTGCCCCATAGTTGACAGGGAAAACAGGGTCGTTGGGATAATAACGGAGAGGGACATTTTGAAGTTCCTCTCCTCCCAAACCGCCCTCGACGGTTACGTAAGGGATTACATGACCTCGGGGGTGATAACGGCAAAGCCAGAGATGACGATAGAGGAGGCCATGAGGCTGATGATATCGAAGAGGATAAGGAGGTTGCCCGTGATAAAGGACGGAATCCTCGTTGGACTCATAACTACGAGGGAGATCCTAAGATACTTCGCAATCGGGGAGGCGTTCAGGATGCTCGAAACGGGGAACGTCAAGGACGCTCTGAGCAAGCCCCTGACCACCCTGCTCTCAAACGACGAAATCATGATGGGTAGGGAGCCCCTGACGTTCAGGAGTAACGAGAGAATTTCGGAGGTCGTAAGGAGGATGATCGATGCTGGTGTCGGGGTGGCGCTCGTCGTGGACGATGGAAGGCTTGAAGGCATAATCACCGAAAGGGATCTTATGAAATTCCTCTACTCCAAGCTATGACGTTCGTCGCCGAAGCCTTGGGAATATCTCAGGCTGTAGCGAGGAGGCTTGAGGAGAAGAGGATATTAAGGAGAGCTTTCGTAAGGCATCCCTTCTTCGGAGATGTTTTGGATGCTTTCAAGCTCGACAGGAAGTTCGGCGAGTTCGAGGAGGGAACGCTCGTAGCGAAAACGGTCTCGGGTTTGGAAGTCGTGAGGGGTTATCCGAAGATAAAGAGAGCCTTAACGCTCTATCCGACGATAAAGAAGCATTTTAGAGGTGAAGTCGTTTTCGAGGAGAAGATGAACGGTTACAACGTTAGAATCGTCAGATTCGGTGAAAACCTCTACGCGATAACGAGGGGAGGTTTCATATGCCCTTACACGACCGAAAAGGCGAGGATGCTCGTTAACGAGTCCTTCTTCAAAGATTATCCAAACCTGATGCTGTGCTGTGAGGCGGTGGGTGAGGAATCCCCGTTCGTCCCGAAGGACGTTTACGGAATAAAGAGGATAGACTTCTTCGTTTTCGACGTTAGGGACAGGAGGACGAACGAAGCTCTACCGATAAGGAAGAAGGAAAGGCTTGCGGACGAATACGGGTTCAAAATCGCTCCGATTCTCGCGGAAGTCCACGTTTCCGAAGCCCACGAGGTTGCGAGAGATGTGATAAGGGAACTCGGAAGGAAGGGTAGGGAAGGCATAGTTATCAAGGATCCTAACATGAAACGCCAGCCCATAAAGTACACGACGAGCGAGGCGAATTGCTCCGATCTAAGCTTCGCTTTCAGGTTCTTCGGAGAGTACGGAAGGGACTTCATGTTTTCGAGGATAATAAGGGAGGGCTTTCAGGCCTTCGAGCTCGACGACGGGGAGGAGTTGAAGAGAAGGTGTCAGAGGATCGGGGAGGCGATACTTATGGCGATGGTGGAGAGCATAAGGGAGGTTAGCGAGGGAAAGAGGATACGCGACAGCATGAGGCTCAGGTTTTACGATCTGGAGGTCTTCGAACTCTTTAAGGAGCACGTGAGGAGGATGGGAGTTAACGCTGAGTTCTCCGAGCCCGTAAAGGATGGCGAGAGCTACGTCGTTTGGTTCCACAGGATCATGAAGGCGACGACGGACAGGATAGACTTCATACTGAGGGGCAACCTATGGCAGTAGCGGTAGGCGTTGACGCGGGAACTTCGACTTTCGACGTCTTCGCCCTAAAGGACGGAAGACCCGTGTTCAGAAGATCGATTCCAACGAAGGAAGTTCGTAAACACCCCGAATCCGTTTTGAGAGCCATAGAGGACGCCCGTCCCGATGCGATCGCGGGGCTGTCGGGATACGGATTGCCGGTCAAGAGGTTCTGCGAGCTTACGGACAGGGATATCGTTCTAATGACCCTCAACTTCGACGACGTCGTAGTGGGATTGAGGAAGGTCGTGGAGTTGGTTAGAGACGAGTTCGGGAAAATCGCTTGGACTGTTCCGGGTGTTATACACCTCCCGACCGTTCCCGAGCACAGAAAGATCAACAGAATAGACATGGGCACATCAGACAAGCTTTGTAGCGTTGCTTTGGCCATGTATCAGCTTAAGGAGATGGGGATTCCCGTAAAAAAACAAAATTTCGTGCTCGTGGAGTCGGGATACGGTTTCAACGCCTTCATCGCAGTTAAGAACGGTAAGGTCGTGGATGGAATCGGGGGAACGTCGGGATTTCCTTCTTTCTCATCCCTCGGATCGTTGGACGGTGAGCTAGCGTATCTGCTCTCCAATTTTCCGAAATCCCTGCTTTTTAAGGGAGGAATAAGAAGCCTGCTGAAGGACATGGGTATCGAAAGCGACTTCGACAACCTTCCGAGGTTCGCGGTCGAGTGGCTGTGCGAGTTCTTAGTCAAAGGGATCAGGGCGGTGAGTTGTTCTCTCGAAGACTACGACGTCGTAGTTTCGGGAAAGTTCTTTGACTTGTACTATGAGGACTTCGTCGATTTCAGCGGGATAGATGCCGTAAAGCTTGAAGGATTCGGTATCGCAAAGAATTCTGCTGAGGGAGCGGCGATAATAGCGGACGGACTGATGGGATGGAACTACGGAGACATCGTGGATGCGTTGGAGATAAGAAGGGCGAGGGGTTCGGCGCTGGACTACATCACCTCCGACGTTCGGGAGTTCCTCAAAACCTCCATGACCTTCAAGTAGAGCTCCTCCATTCTCACGCTGATCCTATCCAAAGTTTCTTCGACGATCCACCTGTCCCTCTCCCACCTCTTCCACCTCTCCCCGATCATCCTCTCAACCTCCTTCCTCGACGTCCCTCCGACATTCTTCCTGTTCTCCACTATGTCCCTCGCATCTAACCTCAGCTTCCCCAACGATACGTCGTACCCGAACTCCCTCGCAACTTCGACTACGTTTTCGGCGTCGAGCTCTTTTCCTTCGGCGATTATCCTGCCCACGATCTTGTGAGCGTCTCTGAAGGGAATCCCCTTCTTTGTCAGCAGATCCGCCACCTCCGTCGCCTCGGCGAACCCCTTGAGAGCCTTTTCGAGCATTACATCGCTCCTGAATTTGGTCAGTTCGAGCATTCTGGCCATCAGTGTCGTTGCGACGTCCACGGTTTCGAGGGTGTCGAACATCACCGGATTCATCTCCTGAAAGTCCCTGTTGTACGTTAACGGCAAAGCCTTGTAGATGGCCATCGTGGAGGCGAGGTTACCCAAAATCCTACCCGCCTTCGCCCTTATAAGCTCGGCAACGTCCGGATTCTTCTTCTGGGGCATTATGGAGGATGAGGAAGAGTACTCATCGGGAAGTTCGACGAAACCGAACTCAGAACTCCAAAGGACTATCTCTTCGGCCATTCTGCTCAAGGTGAGCATGACCGAAGTGGCGACGAAGACGGCTTCGATAACGAAGTCCCTGCTCGAAACCGCGTCGCAACTGTTCTCCACCACACCGTCGAACCCCAACAGCCTCGCGGTGTAATCTCTGTCCAACTCGAACGATGTCCCCGCAAAGGCTGCGGAACCCAAAGGGGATCTG
>CAZQJR010000067.1:0-3567 GCA_964592825.1 uncultured archaeon
CAGGAGTGCATAAAGTACTGTCCCAAGATAAGAACGGGCGTGGAGGACGTAATAGTAATAAAGGACGGAAAGGCCGTTATTTCTGAGGAGCTTTGCGTAGGGTGTGGTATATGCGTCAAGAAGTGTCCTTTTAAGGCCATATCCATAGTGGGACTACCACACGAGCTCGAGGGGAAGGAGGTTCACAGATACGGGAGGAACGGTTTCGTCCTATACGGACTACCAATTCCGAGGAAGGGGTACGTGGTCGGGTTGCTCGGGCCTAACGGAACGGGGAAGACTACTGCGGTTAAAATATTGACCGGTCAGCTGAAACCGAACTTGGGAAGGGAGGAGGAACCGAGTTGGGAGGAGATATGCGAGAGGTTCGCGGGAACCGAGCTATTCAACTACCTAAAGGATCTCGCGGAGGGGAAGATAAGGACGAGCCAAAAGCCCCAGTACATAGAGGCCATTCCTAAGGTTTACAGGGGTAAGGTCAGGGATCTGCTCGAAAGGGTGGACGAACTCGGGATAATGGACGAGATGGTCGAGAGGCTCGACCTCAGGAACTCCCTCGACAGAGAAGTGAAGGATCTGAGCGGGGGGGAGTTGCAGAGGATCGCCATCGCCGGATGCCTTATGAAGGACGCTGACTTCTACTTCTTGGACGAGATTACTTCATACTTGGACATACACCAGAGGATAAACGTGGCGAAGATAATAAGGGAGTGGGGGGAGAAGAGGACGGTGCTCATAGTCGAGCACGACTTGGCGATCTTGGACATGCTCGCGGACTTCGTCCACATAAGCTACGGAAAGCCGGGGGTTTACGGAGTGATAACGAACGCTAAGGGGGCGAGGGTTGGAATAAATCAGTACCTCAGGGGGTACTTGGTCGAGGAGAACGTCAGGATAAGGGACAAGCCGATAGAGTTCGAGATATTCCAGCCGAGGGAGGGGGAGAGCGAAAGGGTGCTCGTGGAGTATCCGTCCTTCACGAAAACCTTCGAGGGATTCAGGCTGGAAGTGGAGGGAGGGGAGATAAGGGCGGAGGAAGTGCTCGGAGTCGTGGGGCCGAACGCTACGGGGAAGTCGACGTTCGTGAAGATCCTCGCCGGGGTGCTCGAGGACGATGAGAAGAAGGTCAAGCTCGATCTCAAAGTTTCTTACAAGCCCCAATACGTAAAGGCCGACGTGAGCATGCCCGTAGGGATGTTCCTCAGGAAGATCAACCCGATGGTCGATTCATCCTACTACAAGACGGAATTTCTAAGACCGCTCGGGATAGAGGATCTCATGGAGAAGAACTTGGACGAGTTGAGCGGTGGAGAGCTACAGAGGGTTGCGATAGTGGCATGTTTGCTTAGAGATGCAGATCTGTACTTGTTGGACGAGCCTTCGGCACATCTGGATGTGGAGCAGAGGACGGAGGTGGCGAGGATGATAAGGAGGTTCGCTCTCAACATGTCCAAGAGCGTGCTCGTAGTGGATCACGACATATACCTCATAGACATGGTCAGCGATAGGCTGATGGTGTTTCAGGGGGAGCCGGGGAGGAGGGGAATCGCAAGGAGGCCGATGGGAATGCGAGATGGGATGAACCTGTTCCTGTCGAATCTCGGCATCACGTTCAGGAGGGATGAGGAAACGAAGAGGCCGAGGGTGAATAAATTGGGTTCGAGGTTGGACAGGGAGCAGAAGGCTAAGGGCGAGTATTACTACTACTTCTGACCTTTTTAACGAGGAGCGTAAGTCCCCTCCTTCCGACCACTACGACCTCGTCCCCCCTCTCCAACTCCTCATAACTCTCGCAATTCCAAATCTCCCCTCTAATCTTGACCTTTCCCCTACCGTCCTTGAAAACGATCACCGTTCCCCTCTCCCCAACCATCGCCTCCCCTCCAACCTTCGCCCTCATCCCCCTTATCCTCGCCACCCTGACTATGACGAAGGTCATCGTCACCGCCACGCCCAAGCCGATCCCTCCGACGAACGCGAAGAACTCTTTGTAAAATCCCTCCGGCATCAGGGGCTCCCTGATGAGGGTGAGTAGACCCAAAGTTATGCAGAATATCGAAGCAACTCCAAGCAATCCCATTTTGGGCGCCTTGATCTCCAAAACGAGGAGCGATATTCCTAAGGCTATTAGCAGGAGGGCGAACGTGTTCACGCTTATGGCGTTCAGTCCGAAGAGCGCGAGGATCAGGCAGATAATCCCGAACGTCTCCATACCGTATCCGGGAGTCATCAATCCGAATATTAGGCAGTATATCCCGAGCAGAAGGAGTATCGACGCGACGAGGGGGTTTGAGAGGATTCCGTATATCCTCGCGGAAAGGGGCTCCTTTACCCTAACGATTTCGACGCTCCCGAAGTCGAGCCTCACCTTCCTCCCTTGCACGTCCACAGTCCAGCCGTTTATCTTCCTGAAGAGTGCCCCCGGCGTGTCGGCGAGCACGTCCACGACTCCTTCCCTGTAGGCATCCTTCGCGGATAGGCTGAGCCCCTCGGTAACGAACATCTCCACTATCTTCGCTGGTCTGTGCCTCATTTCCGCTATGCTTCTCGCGTAGCTCGCAACGTAGTTGACGGTCTTTTTCTCCACCATCGGAGGAAAACCCGCCACGTACGGCGTCGCCGCACCTACTGATGTGCCGTTTGCCATCGCCGCGACGTTACCCGATATCAGGATCAAACTGCCCGCGGACGCCGAGAACGCTCCCGACGGATAGACGTAGGTTATCACGGGAACGTCGCTGTTAAGAATGTGGGACACTACGTCCTTCGTCGCCGAAAGCAGACCTCCCGGAGTGTCGAGGACTATCAGCACTGCGTCGGCGTGAAGCCTTTCAGCCTCCTTAAAGGCGGAGTCGACGAGTATTGCGGTTCCCCTATTTATCTCCCCCTTCACGTCGACCCTAACTACCAAAGCCCCGCACGAGACCTTCACCGCGAGGAGGAGAAGGAGTAGCAGTATGGGGAAACGCATAAAACTGATCGTTCCCCCGAATATATTACGCTTATGAGGGGTTTCTTGGTGATAGGGAACAGGGCGGTAACGAAACCGTTCAGCCTCAAGGATCTCGCCGGCTCGGCGGGGAGGATGGACATACTCTGCAGGTGCGTCGCTCAAGCCCTCTTCGTATCTCACGGCGTTAGGAGGGATTCCGAGATATACCTCCTTCTCCTCGGCGAACCCGATCCTCCCAAGGCTCTCATGATAAGGGGTGGGGAGGTAAGGTACATGGCTCCGGACGAGAGGAACATCGGGGGGTTGATAAGGAAGGCTCTTCAGCTGAACGTCGGGAAGGAGTGGAGGAGGAGCACACCGGGAATATACGTGGCGAGGAAGGGGCTCAGGGATCTGCTCGACGAGCTTTCTGGCAGGTATGAGGTGGTGTATCTAAGGGAGGACGGAACGGACATAAGGGATGTCGCGTGCGAGCTCGAAAATCCCCTCTTCGTTTTGGGAGATCACGTTGGAGTCAAAAGGGAGGACGAGGCGGTGGTGCTCGAATACGCAAGTCGCGTAATTTCCCTATCCCCAATCTCCCTTCAGGCGGATCAGTGCATAGTCATAGCCCA
>CAZQJR010000068.1:0-10950 GCA_964592825.1 uncultured archaeon
AGAAACCCGCTTTGCGGACGAGGTAATGAAGAGAGCTTACCGAAGCATATTGAACGCCCAGAAGGCGGCCATAAGGGAGGCGGTGATGAAGGGAATAATTTCGGAGGAGGTCGCGAGGAGGATAACGAGGGAGATAGACTCTAAAATAAATAAGGGTTAGAACATCTCGATGAACGGCTCTTCTATGTCCACCATGGCGTTGACCATGAGCTCCACGAGACCTCCGTAGTATATCCCGCACTTCATCGTCGCCTGATAGTGGTCGAGCATGTCTCTGATCGCACCCTTGCAGTTCGAGCAAGGAGCACAGACGTACTTCTTTATGCTCGGATCTATGCAGTCCCGGAATGCTGTGAGGATTTGCTTGAACTTCATCCTCGTCGCGACCTTGTTCCTCCACTCCGGGAAGTTCATGGATGTCATGATGGCGAAACCACTTCCACCACCACAGCAGTAGTTGTAAACTCCGTGGGGCTCCATCTCCCTGAACTGCGGGCAGATCTCCCTCAGAATCTTCCTCTGAGGCTCGACGACGCCCATCAACCTGACCATGTTGCACGGATCGTGCAACGTAACCGGGAAGTTGTTCTTCTCCGGATCGAAGTTTATCTTCTTCTTCCTGACGATGTCCCAAAGGATCGGCATGCAGCTCTCCCTCGGAATGTTGTATTCGTCCGCGAGCACCCTATCGGCTACGACACACAAAGCCTTGTGAGCGTGACCGCATTCTCCAACGACTATCCTGTTCACGTCGAGCTTCCTCGCAACCTCAACGTGCTTCATTGCAATCCTCGCAAGCTGAACATCGTCGTACCAAACACCGTAGTTAACGGCATCGTAACCCACGAGCTCGCTGCTGAGAGTCCAGCTTATCCCAGCTTCTTCGAACAGAATTGCAAACGCAGCGGGGTTTTCCGGCCAACTCAAATACTCTCCGGCGTTGTGGATCAGCAGTATGTCGGCACCCTTTTCATCGACGGGTATCTTTATGTTCTTCCCCGTCCTCTCCTTTATGTCGTCCTCTATGAACTCTATTATGTCCTTGAAACCCTCCGGCGTTAGTGCGGTGCTCGAACCCACCTTAAGATGCTGAACCGTTCCGAGCTCGTGCAAGGCCTTCGGAGCGACTCCCATCTCCTGACTGAACAGCTTTCTTATCTCGTGGGCGATCAAACCGTTGTCAACTCCGATCGGACAAACCTGAGTGCATCTCCTGCAGAGAGTGCACCTGTAGGCCAACTCCGCAAGCCTCGCTATGGTGTACCAGTTCAGTTCGATGTCTCCGCTGACGAACTTGCCAAATACTTTTCCGGCTGGGGTCAGATACCTCTTCCATATCCTCCTGAGCACCTCGCTCCTGTAGGTAGGTCTGTATATCTCCTTCTTTCCGCTCGCCAGATAGATCGGACAAGCGTCGTTGCACGTCTGACACTTAGCGCAGAACTCCAACGAGAGCATTAGGGGCTGTAAGAACGTCCAGTTGTTCTCCTTGTCGAGAAGCTTCTTCAAACCCTCCAAGAACCTCTGAATGAGTCTCTGCTCCTCCTCCTTCGTCTTGGGTTTCTCGAAAGGAACGTCTATGGCGATGTAGCCGTCCAATTCCGTGATGTACCTTTCCCTCCACTCCTCCTTGGGCTCGGTCATCTCGGGCTCTTCGCCCGGCTTATCGTACGGTGGAGGGAGCTTCATCAGATCCTCGAGCCTCAACTTTATCAGCTGCTTCGAGGGCTTACCAATATCCTTAATACCAACCTCCTTCGTCATGGCTTCCACCTCTCAATAACATCCAACTTGGGATTCTTAGCCTCCTCAGCCCAAGTCCTCCCGGCAAAATGCGGAGCCGACCAACTCGTCCTAAACTGAAGGCACCTCTTGACCTTCTTTTCAACCTCGCTACCCGGCTTGTTGATGGCGTCCTCCCAAAGGACGGCGTGGAACGTGTAGTACTTGCCGACGTAGTGGGCTATCTTCGTGAACGGTATGTAGATGAACAGAAGCTCCAGCAGAATCAGGTGTACGACTATGGGTTCGGGAAGGGAGGGCATCTTGCTCAACGTGATAAGGCTGAGCATGTATTCCTTGGCTATGTCGAAGTGGGGGTCGAACTTGATCCAAGCGTACAGGCCGGTCAGGAGGACTACCAGAACGAAGAGCAGGTTGAAGATCTCCACTCCAGCGCTGTACTCCCTGAGCTCCCAACTGCCGACCCTCTTTATAAGCAATCCCAAGCATCCGAGCGTGGCGGCGATCACTCCCACCGCTCCGGCTATCTGAATAAGAACGTCGGCTATTGGAACGAGTCCGTGAATTCCGGCAACCACGAGAACAGCTCTAACGAACAGCAGCGCCAACCAAGCGAGTATCAAGTACACTCCGGCGTGGAACGGCCACGACACGATCCAGAGATCCCTCTTGTTGAGGAACATCCTCTTAATGAACAGCATCTCCTCGAACATCTCCTTGAGCTCGTTGAGTTTGTCGTGTTTTCTCTCCAACTGCCATATGTTCTGGTGTTCGAAGAAGCTTCCGCCGTGCTCGTGCTCCGGCTCGTGCGGAACTGGGTAGAGCTCCCATCTGAGATGGATGGGCATCGTCGCATACTTCACGAACTTCCAGAGCACCACTAAGACGAAAATTGCAAAAGCCACATACGAAGAAATCTGCAACACCGTTAGCATCCGCACACCTCCCCTTTTGGCGTTTCTCACATTTTGAAGCTATATAAGATTTTTTATTTCACCCATAATAATAGGTTATAAGATAAAACGTTCATATTATAATCTAAAACGGTTCAGGGGGTCTGTTCGAATTAACAATACCGAACGTTGGCGTGATATTCCTTATAAATTAAAATGATAGAAGATAAACGTTATGCCACCGTTCCTTCGGGTGTGTTAACGCCAAACGTTTTAAGCAACCCAAGAGAGTTTCGAACGATGGAAGTTCCCAGAATACTCATAGCCGGTATCAGGAGCAAGATAGGGAAGACTATGATCTCCATAGGTCTCATGAGGGCTTTGAGAAACAGGGGTTACGTCGTTCAGCCCTACAAGGTCGGGCCGGACTTCATAGATCCCATATTCCACTTCTTCGCCACCGGAAGGTATTCGAGAAACTTGGACGACTTCATGCTCACGAAGTCCAACCTCCTCGAAACTTTCGAGAGGAACTTCAGGGGGGCGGACTTGGCGGTTATCGAGGGAAAAACAGGGCTCTACGACTCCCACGATGGGTTGCACGAGGAAGGTAGCACGGCGCACGTCGCCAAGATACTGAAAGCTCCGGTGGTGCTCGTTGCGGACGTGGAGAGGATAAACAGGAGCGTTGCGGCGATTCTGATGGGATACAAGGTCTTCGATCCGGACGTTGACATAAGGGGGGTGATCCTGAACAGAATAGGAAATCCCCGTCACAGGATGAAGGTAAAGACGGCCGTAGAGACCCTCGCGAAGATGGAAGTTCTCGGCCTTATACCGCGCCTCAAAGACGTTGACATGCCATACAGGCACCTTGGGCTAATTCCCGCTCACGAAAGAGACGAAATCGATTCCCTCCTCGATAAACTCGCCGACGTGGTGGAGAGGTTCGTCAACGTCGATAGGCTCGTGGAGATAGCAAACTCCGCTCCGCCTCTCGAGGATGTGGGAACGCATCCCGTATTTTCGGAATCGAGGAAGGACGTTACCATAGGGGTGATAAGGGACAAACCGTTCTCATTCTACTATCAAGACAACATCGACGCGCTATCGGCCAAGGCCAGAGTTGTGGTCGTGGATTCTCTCAGGGACAGGAAACTGCCGGACGTGGACGGGCTCTACATCGGTGGAGGGTTTCCGGAGGTGTTCGCCGAGGATCTCGAGAGAAACGGAAGGTTGAGGCGGGACGTTTACGAGTTCTGCGACTCGGGAAAACCCGTTTACGCCGAATGCGGAGGGCTAATGTTCTTGGGCGAGAGCATCGAGTGGAAGGGTAACGAATACGAAATGGTGGGATTCCTCCCCTTTAAGACGAGAATGCACGAAAGATTTCAGGCGTTGGGATACTGCGTTTACAGGACGATGAGGACGAACGTTATTAGCGTTAGGGGAGAGGTGGTGGTTGGACACGAGTTCCACTACTCGGAGGTAATACCGAAGGGAAGGCTTAACTTCGCGTTCCGGGTTAAGAGGGGCAAAGGCGTGGACGGTAAGCACGACGGAGTGATGAGGAAGAACACCCTCGCGAACTACATACACGTTCACGTGCTATCGAATCCCAACGTCGTGAACAGACTCGTGTCCGTTGCGTTGAAGTTCAAAACAAAATCTTAAATAAATAATAACCGGAGATCGTGAACGGACGAAAATCGTCGATGATTATTATATAAAATTTTGTACAACAAAAATAAAAGGGTTAGACACAGCCGGTTGGCTTGGGCAAACCGGCAATTCTACAGGCGTCCTTAGCCGGACCCTGCGGGAAGAGCTTGTAGATGTACTGCAGGTCGCAGTTCGGGTTTATCTCCTTCTTACAGAACTTTACGAGCATTCTGATCGGCGGAGCGACACCGTACTTCAGGAAGTAGTCCCTGATGTACTTTATGATCTTCCAGTGCTCTTCGGTCAACTCGATGGCAGGCCCAAACCTCGTGTCTTTGGCCAAAGCCTCGGCGACTTCCTCGTCCCACTCCTCCCAGTCCTGCAGAAAACCGTCCTCATCAAGCTTAAGCTTCTTTCCTTTTACCTCTAATTCTGGCATTCGTTCACCCCCATCATTTAAAATCGTCCACTCGCATAAATAATTTACGGTATTTGTCATTTTCGATTTCGATGTTGGTTATTATAAATTATCCTCCGATCGGTGAGGCCGCATTCACCGGGTTGAACTTTCCAGAGCCCTAATTCGATTGATTAAAAACCAAAAAATTAATAAATTCTAAATTGGAAAGGTTAGAGGAATTCGCCCGAGATCCTCCGAATAAACGGGTGTTAGAAAATGGAACGGGAATTCAGTTTTAAAAGGGGGTAGAGGTATGATCTCCAGACGTAAATTTCTGGTATTGGCTGCAGTGAGCTCAGCGGCGGTAGCGACGGGAAAGGCGTTCGAATTCGGTAGAAGCTTCTACAACGAGGAGGAGCTCGAAAAGGAGTTGTCGAAATACGAGTGGGGCATGGTCGTCTTGGTCGACAAGTGCACGGAGTGCGTAAAGAAGATCATGGAGAAGGAGGGCATAACACCGGAGGAGTTCGAGAGCGGTAAAAAGAAGGTTCTTCCACCGTGCATCAAGGCGTGCAACGTCGCCAACAACGTTCCAGAGTTCGAGAATCCGAGGTTCGAGTGCCATCTGATGAGGATAATTCAGGTAAGGATTCAGGAGAACGCGGAGCCGCTCTACTTCCCACTGATGTGTCAGGAGTGCGAGCATCCGGCGTGCGTTGAAGTATGCCCGACGAAGGCTTCTTACAAGAGGGCGGATGGGATAGTCGTCGTGGATCTACACAGGTGCATAGGTTGCAGGTACTGCATGGTTGCATGTCCGTTCGATGCGAGAGTCTTCCTCTTCAAAGATCCGCTCGAGGGATTGAAGGTCATAAATCCGTACGCGCCGATAAGGAAGGACGGAGTTCCTATGAAGTGCGAGTTCTGCATATGGAAGATCGACACCGAGAGGGCTCACGGAGTCAAGGATCCCAAGCCCGTTTGCGTCGAGGTCTGCCCGTACAACGCCCTCGTCTTCGGAAACCTGAAGGATCCGAACTCCGAGATTTCGAAGATAGTCAGGACGTCGAAGGTCATAAGGCTTAGGGGTAGTTTGGGAACCGATCCAAAGGTGTTTTACAAGTTCTGAGGTGATTCGTTATGGTGGAGGTGGAGTTTAAGAAGATAGACGGAACGTCGCCCGGATACTACCTCGTCCTACTGATATTAACGATAGTCACCCTTTGGGGCGTTTACGCTTGGTACCTGCAACTCGTCTACGGGCACTGCGTAACGGGGCTTAGCCAGAGGGTACCTTGGGGCTTTGGAACCGCGGCCATCTGTTACCTCATAGGAGCCAGCGCAGGTTCGCTTATAGTCTCAGCACTTTCGGGAGTCTTCGGCAAGGAGGAGTTCAAGATATTCTCGAGATCCGCCTGTCTCTTCGCCCTCGCTATGATAGTCGCAGCTATGCTGTCGATCATGCAGGACATCGGTAATCCCGAGAACGGGCTGAACGTCCTCGCGCACTTCAACTTCACTTCGATATTCTCATGGAACGCCTTCCTCTACTCGAGCTACTTCGTGATAGGATTCATATACCTCATGGCGCAGTTCGAGGAGAAGAAGTTTCTAACGAAGTGCCTCGCAGTGCTCGCTGTAGCTTGGGCAGTTTTGGTTCACAGCGGTACCGGTGGTATCGTCGGATTCGTTTACTCCACCGAACTCTACCACTCGTCACTCACGATACCCCTGTTCATAGTCTCGGCCATAGTCAGCGGTCTCGGACTCCTGATCCCCGCGTACATCTTGGCCTTCAGGTGGACGCACAGACCTCTCGACAGGGATCTGATGTGGACGCTCGCGAAGATCATGGGCGCTCTGACGATACTGCTGCTCTACTGCTTCGCCGCCGAAATCCTCGACTGCGCCTACGTTCCGGGCAATCAGGAGGCGATAAGGATATACCTCTTCGACTTCCACTACCCGTACGCGTGGGTGTTCTGGTTCGTCCAGATACTCGGATGCATTCTCACCGTCGCCATACTGCTCAGCCCGTGGGGCAAGACCGACTGGGGAATGATAGCGTCCGGTTTGATAGTGGCCGTAGCGGTTTACGGTGAGAGGTACACACTGATAACACCGGGACTCGGAATTCCGAAGGACTACGTGCCCGGAATGATCTTCAAGCCTTACATAGTGGTTCCGTACTACCCGGCGTGGACGGAGTACGCGATGTTCATAGGGTTGGTTACCGCCGCGTACTTGGCTTGGTGCATAGGGCTTAAGATATTCGCAGTTTTGCCGGAGAGAGGGGAGGTGGTTAAGAAATGATCGAGTTTCTTATCGCCTGCGTTCTTCCGTATGTCGCCTTTGCCATATTTATAGTGGGAACGATATACAGGGTGTACGAGTGGTCCAAGTGCGCCGTGCCGTTGAAGATCCCCACCACGTGCGCTCAGCAGAAATCCCTGAACAACCTCAAAAGAACGATCTGGGACAGGATCGACTGCCCGTCCAACAAGTTCGAGACCTTCGTCAGGATGCTGTTCGAGGTGTTCCTGTTCAGAAGCCTATTCAGAAACACCAAATACTACATAGAAAAGCAGAAGCAGAACGACACGAGGTGGCTCTGGCTGTTCGCCATACTCTTCCACTACTGCCTCCTGATAATACTGATAAGGCACCTGAGGTTCTTCACGAACCCCGTTCCGGGATTCGTTCAGTTCTTGGACTTCTTGGATTCCGCGATGGGCGAGGCGTTCGTGCCACCGGTTTACATGACGAGTCTAATAGCCCTCGCAGCCTTGGCCTTCCTGTGGGGTAGAAGGATATTCTTGGCCAAGGAGAGGAGCATATCTCTACCTTCCGACCACCTGATCCTCGGACTCATGGCGGGCATACTAATCAGCGGTATAACGATGAGGTACTTCATAAAGGTGGACGTCGCGGCCGTGAAGGAGGTGGCGTTGGGGCTCGTAACCTTCCACCCGCCGAGCCCGGAGGTGCTCCACAGCATAGGCTGGATATTCTACGTCCACCTGTTCCTCGTCTGCATAACGATCGCCTACCTGCCGTTCAGCAAGGTCATGCACTTCGCCGGAATATGGTTCAGCACCACTAGAAACATGCCCAACAACAACAGGTACGAGAGGCACATCAACCCGTGGGATCCGAACCCAGAGGTGCCTATACTCGTAAGAGAGGGCAGAGCTGTCAAGCTCGACTGGAACAAGTACTACGAGATGTATAAGGATCAGCTTGACGAGATCGAGGAGAGGGGTTGTGTTATCAAGCCTGAGGAGTTGTGAGGTGGTGTGAATGAGCGAGGTTCCGGAGAAGCTTGAGATCAAGCAGAGGTTTCCCCTCTGGAGGAAGTGGCTGAAGCCGATCACGGAGAAGGATTACAAGCCCGGATTCTACAGCTACATGGCTTTGCCAAAGCAGGTGAACTCGGACTTCTTCAAGATGCCTTACGGTGACGTCGTAAGGGATCCGCTCGAGAAGGACTGGAAGCTACCGGAGAACTGGAAGGAGATAGTGCTCAAGGAGATGGAGGACACGATGAAGAAGAACAGAGGGTTCAAGGTATTCATGGACATCTGCGTTAGGTGTGGTGCGTGCGCGGACAAGTGCCACTACTACATAGGCACCGGAGACCCGAAGAACATGCCCGTGCTTAGGGCTGAGACAGTCAGGAGCGTTTACAGGTATCACTTCACGCCCTTCGGAAGGCTGTTCGGAGAGTGGGCCGGAGCGAGGCCTTTGACGGAGGACGTCATAAAGGAGTGGTACTACTACATGTACCAGTGTTCCCTCTGCAGGAGGTGTTCGGTCTTCTGCCCCTACGGCATAGACACGGCCGACATAGTTTGGTGGACGAGGAGGCTGATGAGCAAGATAGGAATAAACCAGAGGTTCATGTGCATATCCATAGAGGCTTCCGCGAGAACCGGAAACCACTTAGGACTTTATCCGGGTGGTATGGCGGGGGCTTTGGAGCAGGCGTGCGAGGACATAAAGGACATAACCGGCATAGACGTTCACACCTACGTAAACAAGAGGGGCGCGGACATACTGTTCGTGGCCCCATCGGCGGACTACTTCGCCTCACCGCACTGGTACGTGCTCCTCGGTTACATACTGCTTTTCAACGAGATAGAGGAGAAGTACGGAGTTACGATCACTTGGTCGACGTACGCGAGCGAGGGTGGTAACTTCGGTACGTTCCACAGCTACGAGGCGGCGCAGCTTCTGAGCTCGAAGATATACAAGGAGGCGGAGAGGCTCGGGGTCAAGTTCATCATAGGTGGAGAGTGCGGACACATGTGGAGGGACAAGAACCAGTACATAAACACGATGAACAACCCGCCCAAGCATCCCGAGTGGATGGAGGTGCCCGAGAATCCGATAACGGGAACGAAGTTCGAGCACGTGACGGGTCAGCACGGATGGATCCACCTCTTCGAGTTCATAGCGGATCTCATAGAACACAACAAGATAAAGCTTGATCCGAGCAGGAACGATCATTGGAAGGTGACTTTGCACGATCCGTGCAACCTATCTAGGGCTATGGGTCTGTTCGAAGAGCCGAGGTACGTAATAAAGGCGAGCTGCAACCACTTCTACGAGATGCCCGAGCACACGATAAGGGAGAAGACCTACTGCTGCGGAAGCGGTGGTGGTATGCTCGCGGACGAGCTCATGGAGCTCAGGATGAGGGGCGGAATGCCGAGGGCGATGGCGGTTAGGCACGTGCACAAGAAGTACGGGGTCAACTTCCTCGCGACGCCCTGCGCCATAGACAAGGCCGCGTTCCCCGTGCTCATGGAGTACTGGAAGATACCGGTCGAAATAGGAGGGCCAACGGAGCTGTTTGGCAACGCACTCGTCATGACTGCGTTCGGAGAGAGGCCTGAGGATAGGAAGTACGATCTTAGAGGAACTCCGATAAGGGAGGAGTGAGATTATGTACAACAAGCCGTACGTGATTTTGGGAATTCTGATATTCTTGGCGGTAGCTTTGACACCTCTTTGGCTCGGGAACATGGGCAAGGGCTGGGAGAACATAAAGGCGGAGCTCGCTAAGCCGAAAGGCAAGCACTGCATGGAGAGCGAGAAGTGGATGGTCGCCAACCACATGGAGCTACTCAACGCTCTGAGGGAGTTGGCGGTCAGATACGGAGAGAGGATATACCACAGCAACACGTATCCCAACTCCGAATACAACGTTAGCCTTCTGACGTGCTGGAAGTGCCACGACTACAAGGACTTCTGCAAGAAGTGCCACGACTTCAACGAGGAGCACCCAGTCTGCTGGCAGTGTCACTGGAATCCGCTCGTGAAGAAGCCGACCGTGAACGCTTTCAACGTCAAGGACATCATGAACTGGGCGAACAAGACGGGTTGGTAATTTTTTTACCACTCTTTTAATATATTTTCTAAATATTTTCTACCTTCCTCGTTTCCGAACAGCGGAGGGTTCCAATTTTCGACGACCCTTCTCCTCTCGAATCTCACGACTCTCCCTTCGAACTCCCTTTCGAGCTCTACTCTCTTCCAGTGCACGATCACGCCCCTCCTCTGCCACGCGGGAGTTTTGGACGGATTTATTCCCCTTTCATGCAGAATATCGTGGAGATCTTTGCTCTTCTTACCTTTCAGGAATTCCTGAACCCTCCTCCTATCCTTCATTTCCTTCAGCAGGGTGTAAAAGGCGTAACCGTTTAGATGATTTCTCCAAGCCTCGTCCTGCCTCCAAGCGAGGTAGTCGGCGATTTCGTTAGGTTCCGCGTATATTACTCGGGAGTCGAAGCTCAACGGAAGTTCGAGCTTTAGGCTCAACCTCGACGAAAATTCGGATGCCACGATCGAGTTAACCTTCTCCAGCCTACATCCGAAAACTTCTCTCATCAAAAACGTTACCTCGTCGCTGAACGTGAACGCGAAGCAGGCGTTGAACTCCCTCAACACCTCGACGCACGTTTCGACCATCGCCTTGGCGAACCTAAAATCGTAAGGCTTTTCGAATCCCTCCAAAATCCTCGAAAAGTTCCTACCGTCGAGACGTATCAAAAAAGTTGGTGGTGCGAGCAGTCTTGAGTAGAGTTCACGGGACTTCCAGTTCCTCCCCTTCCTCATGCTTCTTCCTTCTCTTGAATACGTCCTTTACGATCACTATGTCCCCCACCGACTTAACGAGCCTGTAGGGGAGGATTATTCCCGGAGCCTTTGAATCTATTAGGGCTCGGTTGAACTCCGTCATGGCGAGTC
>CAZQJR010000069.1:0-4500 GCA_964592825.1 uncultured archaeon
TGAGAGCCCTCTTCCTCCTCCTCGAAACCTTTACCTCCCCCGTCTCTTTGGATACGAGCTCGTACAGAATCGCCTTCCCGTCCTTAGGCCTAAGCAACCTTCCGAGCCTCTGAACGAACTCCCTCGAAGATCCGGTTCCGCTCACGATTATACCCACGTTAGCATCCGGCACGTCGATCCCCTCATCCAGCACCTGACTCGTAACTATCGCCCTATAGCTTCCCTCTCTAAACTTTCTCAATATCTCCTCCCTCTCCTCCTTCGCAGTCCTGTGGGTTATGGCGGGGATCAGAAACGTCCTCGATATCCTGTAAACGAGCTCGTTGTGGCGGGTGAAGATGATGATCTTGTCCCCTCTATGTTTTTCGAGCAGTTCCTTCAACTTTCTGAGCTTGTTTTTGGAGTTGAACGCAATTCTCTTCGCCTCGTCCCAAGCCCTCAGAGCCTCGTAAGCCCTCTCCTCTACCCCCGTCATCATAACGACCTTCCTGAAATCCTCCAACCTCTCGAGCCTTATTCCCCTCGAAACGATGTAATCCCTGAAAACCCTCGCCCTCTCCTCGTACCTCCTCTTCTCCTCCTCTTCGAGCGGAACGTATATCCTCCTGACCTCGTATTCGGCAAGATACCTTCCAGCAAGATCCTTGGGCGACATCTCGAAGACTATTCCCCCGACGAGCTCGGGAAGGAGGGTATGAAGCCCGTCCTCCCTCTCCGGTATGGCAGTCAGTCCGAGTCTGTACGGGGCTATGCTCATTTCGGCGATCTGTCTGTAGCTCTCCGCCGGCAGATGATGCACCTCGTCGAACACCAAGAGCATGAACTTGTCCCCGAGCGATTCGGCGTTTATGTAAGCGGAGTCGTACGTGGTTACCGTTACGGGCTTTAACTCCTTTTTCCTTCCAGAAAACTCCCCCACCTCTCCGAAAATCGAAAGCCTCTCCTTCCACTGATCGAGCAGGGCTAAGGTTGGAACTACCACGAGCGTCGCAACGCTTAACCTTCTTATGATCTCCAAAGCCACGTGAGTCTTCCCCGAACCGGTCGGCAGAACGACGACGCCCCGCTTACTCGCCATCCACCTCTCCACCGCCATCCTCTGATAATCTCTAAGTTCTATCTTCGCGTCGAAAACTGGGCAAGGAATGACGTTGCTCTTGACTTCGTCCTCGAAATCTATCCCCGAGCGCTCCAGATACTCGACTATGTCCCTGTACTTGTAGGCCAAAGCTCTGTAACATCCGCTCCTCGAATCCCACACTGCGTGGGGGACGTGAACGTTACCTTCGATCCTTACAGTTCCCCTCTCATATCTTAGCCTCGCGAACACGTGAAGCTTGGACGGGGGAGCAAATAACCCTTACTATTTTTATAAAATCGTAAAATTTTTGATTCAAAAATTCGCTTAGGGTAAACGATTTTTTAATCTCGGGCGAAGGGGTGGAGTGTTACCGAAGGAGTTGCTGGAGTTGAAGAGGAGAGGGGGAACGGTGGTTCCGAGGTTCGCGGGTAGGGAAGAGGTGGATTTGGCAAGGAAGGTTATAGGAATATACAGGAGGGGGATAGGGAGGAAGCTCGGATCCGTTAGGGAAGCTCTGAAGAGATTGGAAAACGCGAGGAATTACAGGAAGGTCAGGGCGTTTTCAAAGATAATAGAGAGGGGATGCGAGTTCGATAGCATTAGCGATTTGAATCCCGCGGAGGTCAGGAGGTTTCTTTTCTCGAAGGGTTTCGTCACGACGCTTGAGGAGAGAAGGAGGGTAATCGAGGAGTGCGCCGAGTTCTTCGGCGTAGATGCGGATGAGATCGAGAGGGCGATGTTCTGCGACTTAGAGGAGGAGAAGGTTTTGAGGAGCGTGCCCGAAATTACACCTGAGGAACTCGTGAAGGTCTACAACCTCTCGCTCCTTCAAACTGCTCTGTTCAACGCTTTAAGGATGACCTTCTTCGTTTCCACGAACCACAAGAACGTGTTCAGAAAGGTGAAGTGGCTCGGGCTTATGTACGAACTTTACGAAGAGAACGGAAGGTTGACGGTCGGAATAACCGGAGCAGCTTCGATCCTCAAGATGACGAGGAAGTACGGGACGTCGATGGCGAAGCTCGTTCCCGAAATAATGAGGGCTAAGGATTGGTGGATAAGGGCGGAGATATTGGAAGAGCACGAGCGTAGGATATACTTCTTGGAGGTTTCGAGCAAGCTCAGGCATCTGTTCCCCGTCGAATATGAGGAAAAGGTTGAATACGATTCCTCGCTCGAGGAGGAGTTTGCGAGGAGGATAAGATTTCTTCTCGATTGCGAAGTCGTTAGGGAGCCGGGAGTCGTGAAGGCCGGAAGGTACGCCTACATTCCGGATTTCCTTCTCAGAAAGGGGGATAAGGAAGTTTACGTGGAGATAGCGGGGTTCTGGACGGAAGATTACGTGAGGAAAAAGCTCGAAAAGATCGCGCAGGCTGGAATACCGCTCGTGCTCGTAGTGAGGGAGGACTTGGCTTTGAGCAAGCCTAAGGGTGCGCTCGACGTCGTCATGATAAGGAGGGGGAAGATCCCGTACAGGGAGCTCGTGAGGAAGATCAGGAGTTACCTTTAAATAGCGGATCGCGAAGCTCGATATCATGATCTGGCAGGGAAGGAGCAGGAGAAAGCCCACCGGCGGTCTTTACAGACCTCACAGGAAGAAGAGGAAGTACGAGATGGGTAGGCCGCAGGTGGAAACTCTGATAGGGGAGAGGAAGATAAAGAAGGTCAGGGTCAGGGGAGGAGGTTACAAGATAAAGCTGTTCAGAGACCAGTACGCTAACGTTTACGTTCCAAAGGAGGGTAAGGTCGTTAGGGTGGAGATAAAGAGGGTCGTCGAGAATCCCGCCCACGTGCACTACGCGAGGAGGAACGTCATAACGAAGGGTGCGATAATAGAGACCTCCTTGGGGCTCGCGAGGGTTACGAACAGACCGAGTCAGGAGGGGGTCATAAACGCCGTTCTGATAGAGCAGACATGACATGTGGTTAATAGTCGCGGAGAAGGACAAGACCGCGAGGAGAATAGCCCAAATTCTCTTTAAGGATTTTAAGAGGCTTAAGAAGTTCGGAGTGAACTACTACTTTTCTCCCTCCCAAAACGCGTTCGTTTTGGGTTTAAAGGGGCACATAGTCGAGGTCGATTTTCCCGAAGAGTACAACGACTGGCGCAGAACCCCCCTGAAGGCCTTGCTCAGGGCGAAGTTCGTCTGGAGGGTTAAGGAGAAGGATGTCGCGAGGTTATTAGCGGAGCTCGGGAGGAAGGCCGAGAGGTTAACCGTAGCAACGGACTACGATAGGGAAGGTGAACTGATAGGTGTGGAGGCCGTGAAGATAGTCAAGAGCGTCAATCCGAACGTTAAGGTAGACAGGGTCAGGTTCAGCGCAGTAACTCCTTCAGATATAAGGGCGGCGTTCAGGAATCCAACCGACGTCGATTACAACCTCGCCAAAGCGGCCGAGGTGAGGCAGAAAGTCGATCTTCTCTGGGGTGCCGTTTTGACGAGGCTGCTTTCGCTCTCCGCGGGAAAGTTGGGAAAAGACTTTCTGAGCGCTGGGAGGGTGCAATCTCCGACTTTGAGGATAGTCGTGGACAGGGAGAGGCAGATAAGGGAGTTCAGGTCGAAGAAGTTCTGGGAGGTTTACGTGAAGGTTAAGGGGATCGAGGCCAAGTTCGAAAGGAAGCTTGAGAACAAGGAAGAAGCCCGGAAGATCTTGGAGTCGATAGGTGAATTTGCAAGAGTCGTAAAGTTCGAGGAGAAGGTCGTGGAGGAGGGAAAGCCCGTTCCGTTCAACACTACTGAGTTCCTGAAGGAGGCTTCGAGGTTCATGGATCCGGACAAGGCTATGAGGATAGCGGAGGAGCTTTACATGAGCGGATACATCTCCTACCCGAGAACGGACAACACCGTCTATCCGAGCACCATAAACCTCAAGAGGCTCGTGGAGATGTTTTTGGGAACCGAGTTCGATAAGGAGGCGAGGATCGTTCTTTCCGGGGACATGGTTCCATCGAGGGGGAGGAGGGAGACTAAGGATCATCCTCCAATCCACCCGACGGCAGTAGCGAGTAGGAGGGATCTCAGCAAGGACGAATGGATCGTATACGAACTCGTGGTGAGAAGGTTCTTGGCGAGCTTGGCCCCAAAAGCGGTTTGGAAGATCAGAAGGGTAGAATTGGACGTGAACGGGATGAAGTTCAAGGCGTCCGGGAAGGAGTTGGTGGAGAGAGGTTGGAGATCGATATACGTCTACGTCAGCGCTGAAGAGGATCTGATTCCGAAGTTCGAGGAGGGCGAGGTCGTGAGGGTGGAGGGAAAGAGGATGGCGGAGAAGAAGACCAAGCCCCCTCAGAGATACACCACCGGGAGGTTGATAAAGCTGATGGAAAAGCTCGGACTGGGAACGAAGTCGACGAGGCACGAGATAATAAAGAAGCTCTACAGCAGGGGTTACGTTTACGGAAATCCCTTAAAACCCAC
>CAZQJR010000070.1:0-4264 GCA_964592825.1 uncultured archaeon
AAGTTCTTTACCTCTTTGGAATGCCTCACTATGAACTCCCTCCTCGCCTCCACGTCCTCCCCCATCAGAACGCTGAACAACTCCTCCGCCCTTAGGGCGTCCTCTATCGTTACCTGAACGAGTATCCTTCTCTCGGGATCCATCGTGGTCTCCCAAAGCTGTTCCGGGTTCATCTCCCCCAGCCCCTTGAAACGCTGCACCTCCGCATCCCCGAGCTTCTCCAACAGCCTCCTCAACTCCTTCTCGGAGTAAACGTAGTAGGTCTTCTTTCCCTTCTTCACCCTGTAGAGCGGTGGCTGGGCTATGTAGAGGTATCCGTGTTCTATCAGCGGTCTCATGTAGCGGTAGAAGAACGTTAGGAGTAAAGTCCTTATGTGGGCTCCGTCCACGTCTGCGTCGGTCATTATAATAATTCTGCGGTATCTCGCCCTGCTTATGTCGAAATCCTTCCCAATCCCCGCTCCTATGGCCGAAGCGATGGCCTTGATCTCCTCGTTCTTTAAAGCCCTGAGGAATCCCGCCTTCTCGACGTTGATTATCTTCCCCCTTATGGGCAGAACCGCCTGAAACCTCCTGTCCCTCGCCTGCTTCGCCGAGCCCCCCGCCGATTCACCTTCGACTATGAACAGTTCCCTCTCCTCCGGATTCTTCGAAGAACAGTCGGCAAGCTTTCCCGGTAGGGTTATCGATAACTCGCTTCTCCTCCTAACGAGCTCCTTCGCCCTCTTCGCAGCTTCCCTCGCCTTCATAGCGACGATGCACTTCTCTATTATCCTGTTGGCCTCGTTGGGATGTTCCTCCAGCCACCTCAGAACCTCTGAATACGTTAGCGACTCTACCACCGTCTTGACCTCGCTGTTCGTTAGCTTCGTCTTCGTCTGACCCTCAAACTGAGGTTCGGGAACCTTGACTGAAATTACCGCGGTGAGCCCCTCCCTTATGTCCACCCCGCTCAGGGGCTTGAACCTCTTCACGTGCTTCTTTCCGTACTCGTTTATAGCCCTCGTAAGCCCCGCCCTGAATCCCGCCACGTGCGTTCCTCCCTCGATCGTGTGTATGTTGTTCGCAAACGCGAAAAGGGTTTCGAACTCGGTGTCGGTGAACTGCAACGCCACCTCCACCATGATCCCGTTCCTCTCGCCCGAGAAGTATATTATGTCGTGAAGGACGGGCTTGTTCTTGTTAAGCAAAGCCACGAACCCTTTTATCCCCTCCTTAGAGTAAAACTCCTCCCTCTTCCCTATCCTCTCGTCCACGAGCGTGATCCTGACGCCTTTGTTCAGAAACGCCAACTCCTTTAGCCTCTGCGCCACTATCTCGTAGCTGAACTCCGTAACCTCGAATATCTCCGGGTCGGGCTTGAACCTTATCTTCGTTCCCGTCTCATCCGCGTTTCCAACGACCTTCAGGGGGGTTACGGGCTTCCCCCTCTCGTACCTCTGATAGTAAACCTTCCCGTCCCTCTTCACCCAAACCTCGAGCCACTCAGACAGGGCGTTCACGACGGAGAGCCCGACTCCGTGCAATCCTCCAGACACCTTGTACGCCTTCTTGCTGAACTTCCCTCCCGCGTGTAGCTTCGTCATGACTATCTCCAAGGCCGGTTTCTTGAATACGGGATGAATATCTACGGGAATTCCCCTCCCGTTATCCTCGACGCTTGCGGAACCGTCTTTGTGTAGGACTACGGTTATCCTATCGCAGTAACCGGCGAGAGCCTCGTCTATGCTGTTGTCTATTATCTCCCAGAGGAGATGGTGGAGCCCCCTAACCCCGACGCCTCCTACGTACATTCCCGGCCTTCTTCTCACCGCCTCTATGTCGTCCAAGACCTCTATCTGTTCGGCCGTGTAGTCTTTCATCCCAGAACACTCTCCCGCCGGTAATATAAAACCTTCAGTAGATTATCCTCTCCAAATCGTCTCCTCCGTAGAATATCTCCTGAATGCCGTCGTATATGTCGTCCATTCCGTAACCCGTTAGAGAGGAAACGGGAATAAGGGGACGGAAGAGCCCGAGCTCTCTCAGCATGTGGAACAGTTCCCCGCTGAGCACCCTCTCAGATTCCTTCATGAGATCGTCGTATAGGGAGTCGGGATCCTCGCTCCACCTCAAGATCCTCTCGAGCTCTCCCTCCTCGAGAACGTCTGCTTTGGAGAGGACGGGGATTTGGGGTATGTTTAGCTTGAAGACCGCGGAAGAGCTCATGAACAGAAGAGAGAGAAATCCCGAAGGCGTCTTCGAAACTACGGGATCGAACAGATAAACCATGACGCTGTTCTCCTTTCCCAGAACTTCGAGAAGTATTTCGCTGCTCTTCCTCAACGTGAACAGTTCCATCTGACCGGGCGTGTCGATCAACACGTACGGCGCGTCCTCGTATTCTATCTCGTCCTTTATATCGTTGGCTATCGTGCTTATGAGGTCGGCACCTATTATCTGGGCACCGTTTGGCCCCACGTTGTACTTCTCCATTATGTCCGCGAGCGTGAACCATTCCCTCACGTCCACGTCCGGTTTGTAGGGCAACTCGTCCGCCCCGGGATCCAAGTTGACCGTCAGGTTGTCGAGCTTCTTGAAGTCGAGCCACTCCGAGAACGCCTTCGTTAGATACGTTTTCCCCGATCCAGCGGTTCCGACCATGAAAACGAACACTTGACGCATGGGGTTGAATTTCCGGTTGGGATATTAACGTTTGGTGTAGATCCCGAAGTCGAGCTCGTCGTCCTGAACGTAGTTCTTACCGAGCATGAGGGCGATCTCCGCCTTCATCAACTCCCTCCCCAAGTAACCGGCGTGATCGAGGCGGGAAACGAGGTTTAGCTTCAGAACGGTGTCTATTATTTCCTTAGCCCTCCTCCCCACCACAACCGCCCTGTCGTGCTCGCACACTATCCTGTCCTTCCATACCCTTATCCTGAAGTCCCCCTTCGGATCCCTGACGAACCTCCTGTTTTCCTCCGCCTCTATCACGTTTCCCCTCGGAGGCTCACCCTCCGACCTCACCTTGTCCTTGACGACGAGCAGGTCGACGCCCAAGTCCTTGGGAGGCGAGTTCTTTATTTTGGACGCCTTGGCCATGTAGCTCGCAACTTTAAGCTCCCTAACGCTCCCCTTAGTCTTGGCGCTCGCTTCCGTGGTGAACAGAAGTTCTACACCTATCTCCTCCGCCATACAGGCCATTAGTGCGTTCACGCCTATCGAATCCGCATCGATGAGCTCCGTCACGTTCCCGACGCCCATCAGCATGGGGGTGTCGGGATCGAGCTCCCTGTACCTCCGATACCTAACCAGCGATTCCAAAACCTTAGGTGCGGGATCCATTATAGGATCGGCTATTACCTTCTCCGTTCTCCTTCTCATCCTTTCGACGAGCTTCCTTAGCCTTTCCACGTCCCTATCGACAACTACCACCGCAACGTCCTTACCTATCAGGTCTCCGCACTCCAAGTTGTCGTAGGACACGCTCATGACCATGTCGACGCCCATCTCCACCCCCACCTCTATGGCCTTGGGGTCGAAGGTGTCTATGCTCAAAGCACCGCAGCGATCCCTCGCGACCCTAACCACCCTCCTGACTTCTGCCAAGTCGAACTCAAGCGGAATCCCCAAGTCCACGATGTCCGCTCCGCTCTCCAAGTAGTACTCTATCCTTTCAATCAGATCGTCGTTCGATAGCTCCGTCGCGTCGACGATCTCGGCCACGATCTTCGCCCTTCCTCCGACGGTGATGTCGCCTATTTCGAACTTGAAGTCGTCCAGAGAATCGACGAGCCTTAAGGTTTCCTCCCTCTTCAAATCCTTTAAAAGTCTACACGCCGGAATTTCGTGGGAAAGCTCGATCTTCTCCAAATTCTTTAGGATCAGGGGAAGATCCGAAACGTGAACCGGGCCGAGCCTTATCTTAACCCCCTTCTCCTCCTCAAGCCTTTTCCAATCACCCTTCGCCTGTCCCGGAACTATGACGAGATCGTATCCGCTTAGGTTAACGTCCCTCAAATGGGAAGGGGTTATAAAAGCGGCAACGTCCACGTCGACTGTGTAAACGTCGAGGCCGAACCTATCGGCTATCTCCTTAACGGATCTCTCCGCGAGCCTCCCGGTTACGAGCAGTATCCTCATCAGTCGTACTCTCTCCAAGTCTTACCGCACTTGGTGCACCTGAAGAACCTCACTTCGCTTTCGTCTGCCGCCCTCAACTGCCTCATCCACCAGTAAGCTTCCTTGTTCCCGCAGGCCGGACAAACCACCCTCACGGTTGGCA
>CAZQJR010000071.1:0-4492 GCA_964592825.1 uncultured archaeon
TCGATTCACCATGCACGAGCGCCGATGCGACGAGGTGGGCTATTCTCAACGGTTCGGGAATCTTACCCTTTAACTTCGAAGCCCTTATGAAGGTTTTGGCCTCCTCCTCCCCGCACCCAACGATCTGAACGAAAAGACCCTCCACCCTCCTCACTTCCCCCGCCCTCTCGATCCTCCTGATCCTTTCCTCGAACCCTTCGAGGTTCCTCAAAGCCCTTCGAATCCTTTCCATGTCGGGCATCCTTCTCATGACCACCACCACCGGAACTCCCGTTTCCTCGTTTATCCTCACAACATCGGCGACGTTGAAGCCCGCGAACGTTATACCGTCCAAGAAAATGCATTTGAGTTGTATTCCGAACTTGGACTTCCTAACGAGTTCGATTATCCTATCCGTAACGTCAAAACCGTCGATCTCTATCTCTCCAACCATAAATCCCTCCACGTACGTTCCGGCGGTCACGCACCCGACCAGATAGGCCTTGTCGAATCCAAAGCCGTCGTCGAAACCCAAGAACCTCCACACCTTCATCAGAAAAACTTAAAAGACGAGTTAATTTTATATTGTCCTAACTTTTTGCAATTCTTGCCTCGGTGATGCTCATGTACGTTCGCTTAAAGATTAGGGACACGGTTAGAGTTCCACCGGCGAAGCTTGGGGAGGACATAGAGGAGGTAATCAGAGATCTGCTCTGGGAGCAGTTCGAGGGTAGGTTGGACAGGGAGCACGGGATGGTGATAGGGATAGAGAGCATAGACAGCATAGGGGAGGGGAGGATAATAGAGGGGGACGGAGCGGTTTACTTCGACGTCGAGTTCACCGCCATAGGTTTCAAACCCCTAATGCAGGAGGTCGTGGAAGGGGAGGTCGTGGAGGTGGTCGAGTTCGGAGCGTTCGTGTCTATAGGCCCGTTCGACGCCCTACTTCACAGGAGTCAGATAATGGACGACTACATAGTTTACGACGAGAAGAACAAGAGGCTGATAGGGAAGGAAACCAAGAAGACGATAGAGGAGGGGGATCTCGTCAGGGCGAGGATAGTGGCCTTGAGCCTGAAGGAGAGGGAGCCCGCTAAGAGCAAGATAGGTCTGACCATGAGGCAACCTTGGTTGGGCAACCTGAAGTGGATAGAGGAGGAGATCAAGAAGATCGAGGAGAACAGGTGAAACCATGACGGAGCTCGCGTGTAGGAAGTGCAGGTTCATAAACATCGACAGCGAGGTCTGCAAGAACTGCGGTAGCTCCGACCTAACGAAGGAGTGGTACGGATACGTTGTTATAATAGATCCCGAGAAGAGCGAGATAGCGAAGAGGCTGGGGATAAGGGTTCCGGGGAAGTACGCGCTGAAAGTTGGTTGACATGCTGAAGTTAACCGAGGAGCTTAGAAGATTTTTGTCGGAGCCTCAAGGGATACTTTACGAGGGAAAGGGAGTAGATCCGATATCCAAAGTTCTGTCGGATTTCGAGTTCACGATTCTCGCCTGCGTCGGGGACGTGGTCAGCTACTACGCCTTAAAGGTTGCCAGACCGGACGTGATAGTTTTGGACGGTAGGAGCGTTAGGAGATCAATTGGAAAAGATTTGTTGGAGGAGATAGAGGAAAAAACGATGGAATACGAAACGTTGGTGGCGGAAAACCCGGCAGGACACATAACCGAAGACCTCGTGGAAAAGCTCCACGTAGCAGTGAGCATCGTGGCGGAGGGGAGGAGGGTTAGGGTTTTCGTGAAGGGGGAGGAGGATCTCTCCGTTATACCCCTCGCTCTCATGCTTCCAAAAGGCTCTTTAATCGTTTACGGTCAACCGATGAGGGGAGTCGTGGCGGTGAGCGTGGATGAGAATAAAAGGAGAGAAATGTTCGAAATCGTTGAAAGGATGGAGAAGTCGGGTAGAACGCTCGAAAAGCTCAGGAGGTGGTGTGATGGAGGTTCTCGTTGAGAGGGAGAGGTACAACCCTTTGCTTAAGAGGAAGGAGTTGCATCTCAGAATCGTTTACTGGGGTGAAGGAGCAACGCCGACGAGGCAGGCGGTGAGGGAGAAGATTGCGGGTCTCTTCAACGCGGAGCTCGACAGGGTGGTCGTGGACTACATAAAGCCGGAGTTCGGTAAGCAGGAGGCGAGATGCTACGCGAAGATCTACGACAGCCACGAGGATCTTATGAGCATAGAGGAGGATCACATAATAAGGAGGAACTTCGGCGGAGAAGAGGAGGGAGAAGGAGAAGAGGAGTGAGGTGGTAAAATGGCGAAGGGTGCGGAGTGCGTTTCGAGGTTTTACGAGATAAAGGGGGACAAGGTGATAAGGAAGAGGAAGTTCTGTCCGAGGTGCGGGGAAGGGGTATTTTTGGCGGAGCACCCCGACAGAAGGACTTGCGGGAAGTGCGGATACACGGAGTTCAAGAAGCAGGGTTAGCCAGATTTTGAGATGAAGGCGCTCGGAATTGAGGGGACGGCTTGGAGCCTCAGCGTGGCGGTCGTGGATGAAAGGGACGTCATAGTGATGGAGAGCGATCCCTACGTTCCCAAAGAGGGAGGCATTCATCCGAGGGAGGCGTCCCAACATCATTCGGAGAAGATAGGGGAACTCGTCAGGCGGGTGTTCTCCAAGGTCGATCCGAAGGAAATAGACGTGATCGCGTTCTCACAAGGCCCCGGGATGGGACCCTGTCTGAGGGTCGTGGCGACCGTAGCGAGGGTTCTCGCGTTGAAGCTTGGAAAACCGCTCGTGGGCGTGAACCATTGCTTGGCTCACGTGGAGGTGGGGAGGTGGAAGACGAAGGCGAGGAATCCAGTTACACTCTACGTCAGCGGGGGAAACAGCCAAGTTATAGCGAGGAGGGGAAACAGGTACAGGGTGTTCGGGGAGACTCTCGACATAGGCGTAGGCAACGCTTTGGATAAGCTCGCGAGGCACATGGGTCTCAAGCATCCCGGAGGCCCTAAGATCGAGGCTCTCGCGAGGAGGGGAAAGGAGTATCACGAGCTTCCGTACATCGTGAAGGGAATGGACTTCTCCTTCAGCGGGCTCGTTACCGCAGCGCAGAGGCTCTACGATTCTGGCGTTAGCAAGGAGGACGTGGCTTTCAGCTTTCAGGAAACCGCGTTCGCGATGTTAACGGAGGTTACGGAGAGGGCGTTGGCGTACTTGGATCTCGACGAGGTTTTGCTCGTAGGTGGAGTGGGGGCGAACTCGAGGCTTAGGGAAATGCTCGCGACGATGTGCGAGGACAGGGGTGCGAAGTTCTACGCTCCCCCCAAGGAGTTGATGGGAGACAACGGGGCGATGATAGCCTACACGGGTCTTCTGATGTACAAGCACGGCCACGTAACCCCCATAGAGGAGTCGAGGGTCAAGCCGGATTTCAGGATAGAGAGCGTCGAAGTAAACTGGGAATGAGGCTGGACAAGCTCCTCGTCGTGAAGGGATACTTTACGAGCAGATCGAAGGCCAAAGAGGCTATAAAGAGGGGTTTCGTCAGGGTTAACGGGAGGAGGGTCACCAAGCCCTCCGTTGAGGTTCCCATGGATGTAGAGATCGACGTTCTCGTCGAGGAGAGGCCGAGGGGTTACTGGAAGTTGAAGGAGCTCGACGAAAAGTGGGGAATAATTAGGGAAGGAGATGTCGTTCTCGATCTTGGAAGCAGTGCCGGAGGATTCCTGCTGTACGCGAGCGAGAAGGTTGGTAGGGATGGAAGGGTTTACGGCATAGAGTTCAGTAAGGAGTTCGAGGAAAGGCTAAGGGAAGTGGAGAGGGAGAGGGAAAACGTAAGGGTCTTCATAGACGACGCCTTTAAATTCGATATCCAAAATCTCGAACCCTTGGACGTCATTCTAAGCGATCTCACCCTCGACCCCCTCTCCGCGTTTAAGGCCACCTCCCGATTTCTTCCACTTTTAAAACCCGACGGTAAAATCCTGTTCGTTATGAAAACGGGGTTTAGCAAGGATTTTCCAGACTTCGGCGAGCTTGAGATTCTGGCAGTCGAGGAGTCGAAGGACAGAAGGGAGAGGTACATCCTTTTACGATCTCGTAATTAATTTTTCCTTTTTCTTAAATTCTTTTTTAGTCTGATTTGAACGGTTCAGGCGAGCGGAGCGTTTACGGCTCAGCCGACGCCTTTTAATCCTAAATTAGTCTGATTTGAACCGTTCCATCAACAGGAGGATCTGCAGAAATACTGATTAAATTTCAATCCTATTTTAGTCTGATTTGAACATAGATTCCCATGCACGAAACGAGATGAAAGCTATACCTTTCAATCCTATTTTAGTCTGATTTGAACACATTTATCGGCAGTGTTCTACTTAAAGATACGGTGGCACTTTCAATCCTATTTTAGTCTGATTTGAACTGCTGGAGAGATAGTTACAGTGAAGGTTGAGTGTATATCTTTCAATCCTATTTTAGTCTGATTTGAACTTTTTTGCGATTGCTAAGAAGTTGGATGTTTGGTTTCCTTTCAATCCTATTTTAGTCTGATTTGAACTAT
>CAZQJR010000072.1:0-3500 GCA_964592825.1 uncultured archaeon
ATAATCCCCTGCCTCGACGTAACGTTGGATGAAAGCGGGGCGACCGTAGTCAAGGGCGTTCACTTCGTCAACCTCAGGAGGGCGGGCGATCCAGTGGAGCTCGCGAAGAGGTACGACGAGGAAGGCGCGGACGAGCTCGTGTTTCTCGACATAACCGCATCCCCCCACGGAAGGGAGATCATGATAGACGTGGTCGAAAGAACGGCCGAGCAGGTCTTCATACCCTTCACGGTTGGAGGGGGGATAAAGACGATAGAACACATAGACGCCCTCCTATCCGCTGGAGCGGACAAGGTCAGCATAAACACGGCCGCCGTCAAGAATCCGGAGTTCATAAGGGAAGCCTCGGACGTCTTCGGTAGGCAGTGCATAGTCATAGCCATAGACTGCAGGAGGAACTTCGATCTAAGCAGGGGGGAAAACGTAGTCACGCTCGAGGACGGTAGGAAGGCGTGGTACGAGGTCGTGATATACGGTGGTAGAAAGCCTACGGGAATAGACGCCATAAGCTGGGCTAAGAGGGTTGAGGAGCTCGGTGCGGGGGAAATACTGCTCACGTCCATGGACAGGGATGGGACGAAGATGGGTTACGACATACCCATAACGAGGGCGATAAGCGAGGCGGTAAGTATTCCGGTGATAACCTCGGGTGGAGCCGGAAAGCTCGAGCACTTTTACGAAGGGTTCGTCGAGGGAAAGGCGGACGCTTGTTTGGCTGCGTCGATCTTCCACTACGGCGAGATCCCAATTCCGGAGGTCAAGAGATACCTTAAGGAGAGGGGGATTCCCGTGAGGATATGAGTTCCTCCACCTCCCTGTGATACTCCTGAATCGACTTTATGGTCATCCTCGCCTTCTTTACGGCCTCTATGCCCCTAACCGCAGCCATAGCACCGGCGAGCGTCGTTATGTACGGAATCCCGAAATCCACGGCGGTTCTTCTTATCAGGTAACCTTCCGACCTCTCCTTCTTCCCCTTCGGGGTGTTTATTATAAGATCTATCCTCTTGTTTATTATCTCGTCTATGACGTTCGGCCTACCCTCGCTGATCTTCGGGATTACCTCCACCTCTATCCCGTTCTCCCTTAGGAACTTAGCGGTGCCGGAGGTTGCCACTATTCTGAACCCGAGCTCCTTCAACTTCTTCGCTATTTCGACGAGCTTCTCGTTCTTGTCCCTATCCTTAACGCTTACGAACACCGTCCCCTCCGTGGGAAGCTTCATTCCCGCCGCGAGTTCGGCCTTGTAGTAGGCGAGTCCGAAGTCGTAATCTATTCCCATCACCTCTCCCGTGGACTTCATCTCCGGCCCCAAGACCGGATCCACGCCCGGCAGCTTTACGAACGGAAATACCGCCTCCTTAACCGCGACGTGCTTCAGATTCAGGCGCTCCTTGACCCCCAACTCCCTCAACTTCTTACCCATCATCAGCTTAGCAGCGATCTTCGCCAAGGGCAATCCCGTAGCCTTGCTTATGAACGGAACAGTCCTGCTCGCCCTCGGATTGGCTTCAAGCACGTAAACTACGCCATCCTTTATCGCGAACTGTATGTTTATCAGCCCCACGACCTTCAACGCCAACGCGATCTTCCTCGTGTACTCTATTATCTTGTCTACGACCTCCTTGGATAGGGATATCGGAGGTAGGACGCATGCTGAATCCCCGCTGTGAACGCCCGCCTCCTCTATGTGTTCAAGAATCCCCCCTATCACGACCTCCTCTCCGTCGCAGAGAGCGTCCACCTCCGCTTCGATTGCGTCCTCCAAGAACTTATCAATCAGAATCGGCTTCTCAGGGCTAACCTCTATGGCCTCCTCTATGTACCTCACGAGCGTCTCCTCGTCGTAAACTATCTCCATAGCCCTCCCGCCGAGCACGTAGCTTGGCCTAACGAGAACGGGATATCCGATTCTCTTTGCCACTTCCTTCGCCTCCTCCACGCTGTAAGCGATTCCGTGCTCGGGCTGCGGAATTCCGAGCTCTTCCAAAAGCTTAGAAAACCTCTCCCTGTCCTCCGCGAAGTCTATGGAATCCACGCTCGTTCCCAATATCTTCGCCCCCGACTCCTCCAAATCCCTCGCTATGTTGAGAGGCGTTTGTCCGCCGAACTGAACTATTATGCCTTCGGGCTTCTCGTTCTCGTATATGTTCATTACGTCCTCGTGCGTTATGGGTTCGAAGAACAACCTGTCGGACGTGTCGTAATCCGTTGAAACTGTCTCAGGATTGCAGTTTACCATGATGGTCTCGTAACCTTCCTCCTTTAGGCTGAAAACCGCGTGACAGCAACAGTAATCGAATTCGATTCCCTGTCCTATCCTGTTCGGCCCGCTACCCAATATCATTACCTTCTTCCTCTTCGTCGGCTTGGCGTCGTTCTCCTGCTCGTATGTTGAGTAGTAGTAGGGAGTCTTGGCTTCGAACTCGGCGGCGCACGTGTCTACCATCTTGTAAACCGCCACTATTCCCCCTTCTTTCCTTCTCCTCCTAACAGTTCTCTCATCCGTCTTGAATATGTGCGCGAGCTGGTAGTCCGAAAATCCCAACCTCTTGGCCTTCCTCAAGACCTCGTCGGGCACCTTCCATACGTCGTAGTTCGTCTTCTTAGCCCAATCCTTTAGCTCCTCCTCCATCTCAACTATGTTCTTTATCTTGCTTATGAACCACCTGTCGATCTTCGTGAGCTCGTAGATCTCATCCACGCTAAACCCGGCTTTCAGGGCGTACCTTATGTAGAACACCCTATCGGCGTTGGGCGTTCTAAGCTTTTGAACTATCTCCTCCCTCGTAGGATTCTTGTCCTTGCCGTCGCATCCCAAACCGTAACGGCCTATCTCCAAGCTCCTCAAGGCCTTCTGTAGTGCCTCCTCGAAAGTCCTTCCTATCGCCATCACCTCACCGACGCTCTTCATCTGACTCCCGAGCGTTGAATCCGCGGTGGGGAACTTGTCGAAGGCGAAACGGGGGATCTTAACGACCACGTAATCTATCGTAGGCTCGAAGCTTGCGGGAGTTTCCTTCGTTATGTCGTTGGGTATTTCATCGAGCGTGTAGCCAACGGCAAGCTTCGCGGCAATCTTCGCAATTGGGAATCCCGTCGCCTTCGACGCCAAAGCCGACGACCTGCTAACTCTCGGATTCATCTCGATTGCTACGAACCTCTCGGATTCGGGATGGACGGCAAACTGTATGTTACTACCACCAGTCTCGACTCCAATCTCCCTTATTATCTTGATTGCCGCATCCCTCAAACGCTGGTACTCCCAGTCGGTGAGGGTTTGAGCTGGTGCGACGGTGATGCTGTCTCCGGTGTGCACGCCCATCGGGTCGAAGTTCTCAATTGAACAGATTATCACGACGTTGTCGGCTAAATCTCTCATTACCTCAAGCTCGAACTCCTTCCACCCGATAACTCCTTCTTCGATTAGAACTTGATTTATCATCGACATTTCCAGTCCGTGCTCCGCAATCTCCTTCAGCTCTTCCCGGTTGTAGGCT
>CAZQJR010000073.1:0-2251 GCA_964592825.1 uncultured archaeon
TGGAGAAGATTTCCTGCGATTCTGGAAGGAAAACAAAGTGCTGAACGATCTGAGGAACAAGGACGCGTTGGAAGTTTGCGGGGAGTGTAGGTATAGGTACGTATGCGGAGGGTGTAGAGCGAGGGCTTACGCGTACTTCAAGGATTACATGAAGCCCGATCCCGGCTGCATTATTGTCGCCAAGAGGTTGAAGGCGAGAACCTGAATTTTTTTATTCCTCCACAATACTCGTCTCATGAAACATTGGAGGATAGTTCTCGAAGAGATAGAAAGGTGCGACGGGGTTTTGGAGGTCGTCGACGCCAGATGTCCCAACGAGTTCAGGAGCAGGAGGCTCGAGGAGCTATTCGACGATATGGGAAAACCGTTCTGGATAGTGATAAACAAGGTCGATCTCGTTCCGAAGGAGTTCGCCGACAGATGCAAGAAGGTTTTGAAGAGAGATAGTAACGCCGTTGACGTTATTCACGTTTCCAGCAAGAAGTTCTACGGTTTTTGGATCCTCAGAAGGAGTTTGAAGAATTACTTCGACAGGGAGGCGAAGCTCGTGGTTGTGGGATTTCCGAACGTCGGTAAGTCGAGTCTCATAAACATGCTCGCCCAGTACACCGTGGTATCCACGGCACCCGTTCCCGGGCACACGAAGGGAAAGCAGTGGATAAGGATAAGCAGGAAGCTCCTACTTTCCGACACGCCCGGTATAATTCCAAGAGAGTTCGCGAGCGAGGATTGGGCGAAGATACTGTTCCCAGACGACGTGGAGGAGTCGGCGTTGATTCTGCTCGAAAAGATAGAGAAGGCGGAAGGTTCAAACTTCGAGGAAATATACGGGATAAAGCCGAAGAGCGACGAGGAAACTCTCGAAAGGATCGCGATGAGGTTCGGATTCCTGAGGAAAGGGGGTGCGCCGGACACTCACAGAGCGTCGGCGAGGCTTTTGAACGATTGGAACAACTGCAAGCTTACGGCTTGGTGGTTGTAGTCAGGAGGGGCTATCCTCATCACCGCTCAGCGATCCCCTCTCATCATCCTGTCGTGAACCCACATCTCACCGTCCTCGTAAACCTCCTTCTTCCATATCGGGAGCTCCCTCTTTATCAACTCAACGCACTCCTTCAGGGGTTCGAAAACCGACTTCCTGTCCCTCCCCATCACCACCACGTAGAGTATGTCTTCCCCCGGTCTCAAGGATCCCACCTTATGGTGAATTCTCACGTCAACGACCCCCTCCCTACCCTTTATTCTCTCCATTATTTCCTCGACCCTTTTCCTGTAGAGTTCCTCGAACATCTCGTATTCGAGTTTCACTACCTTTTTTCCATCGGAAATCCCGCGAACGAACCCAACGAACACAGCTATGGCACCACACTTCTCAACTCCCTCCACGGATTTCGCCTTTGCTATCAGAGACTTGACGGTCTCCACCTCCCCCTCCGTCCACTCGCACACGACGTGATCGTACCCCAAGTCCGCGAGAATTTCGAAGACGTCAAGATCCTTTCTAACGCTTAAAACCTTTCCCCTTTCGTCGAATACCTCGTAAAACTCCCCCGAATCCTTTACGAAAACTCTACCACTCGATCCTTTCGATATCTTCACCGTCCACACCCCTCAACACGATCTCGGAGGGATAGAGCTCGAGAAACGTGGGGTAGGGATACCTCGGGCGCGTCGGACTTCCGGGGTTGAGAAGGATGACTTCAGCCACCTCCGCCATTACGGGACGATGAGTGTGCCCGAAAACTATCGCGTCGGCCTCCAACTCCTTGGCCAAGTAAACGAGATCCGTTAGATCCGGAAGGATGGGTTCGTGCTTGACCGCTATCCTTCTGCCTTCGTATTCCAACACCGTAGTTTCCGGTAGTATCTCCCTCAGCGAAGGTTCGTCGCTGTTTCCCGCCACCGCAACGAGGTCGAACTCCTTTAAATCCTCGTAAAGGCCGAACCTATCGAAATCCCCTGCGTGTACGACTACCTCCGCCCTACGGATAGATTCCACGAGGGATTTCGGTAGCTCTTCCAAGCTCCCGCAGTGCGTGTCCGATACTACGACGATCATCTCAAGGCCTTAAGACCTTCTTCCGTCAAATCGTCCTTCTTGACGAAAACTATCGCGTACTTGAACTTCTCGTCGAACTCGTCCTCGTCCTTGCTCTTAAGCACATCCCCCGAAATCACGAACTCGACCTTGAAGTAATCCTTAACGCCGAGATGGGACTCCATCTTCTCAAGCTTTAAGTCGGTAACGTCG